>CAKZMS010000652.1 GCA_937128785.1 uncultured Opitutaceae bacterium
TCCGGAGCGCTGGATACGACCTGGCTACCCCAGGCCCACTCACAGCATCCGCTGGTTGAGCAGGCTCACGACCTTTGGCTGAGATTGCATGAGCTGGCGGAGAAGCACGAATGGATTCCTCCGAAAGCGCTGGGCGAACACCCGGTGGTTGAATTGATTAATGCCACCATGTGCGTGGGGCCGAAGCTGGCTGGTGCACTCAACGGCGACCGTTGGCCCCCGGAAATCGAATTTTGCGCTCAAACGATCGTGCGACTGAAGCGTGCCCGAGAGTATCTCGATGATGCCCTCGGCGCCGCAGAGTCGTGTCAGGAGGACAGGCTCATCCCGCCGGACCTCCTTGGCCCAGCCACCGTGGACCTGATCGATCTGGCGCATAAGATCGACCAGCTCATCGGCGAGCTGCGTGATCGGTTGCAGGCGTGCTAATCGGTGAAGGGCCGTGATTCAGCCGGCACGCTGAGCCGCCGGCTAAAGCACGGCGCTACTTTGAGCCCCACTTGCAGCTAGTGCTTAACAGTTTATATCTCAGTAAATCGCTTCGTCGAGGAGCTCAAGCAGCTCGGACTCGGTGATTCGTTTCTGCTCCATGCTGTCGCGGTCGCGGAGGGTGAAGGTGCCGTCTTTTTCGATGGTGTCGAAGTCGATGGTCACGCAGTAGGGCGTCCCGATTTCGTCCTGGCGACGGTAGCGACGACCGATGGCGCCGGCCTCATCGTAGAAGGCGGCGTAGCGGCGCTGCAGCTTTTTGTAGAGGGTCTTGGCGGTGTTGGTGAGCTCTTCGTTCTTCTTGATGAGCGGCAATACCGCGACTTTCACCGGGGCGATCCGCGGGGAGAAGCGCAGCACGGTGCGGGTTTCCGTTTTACCCTTATCGTCGGTGATTTCCTCTTCCGCGTAGGCGGCGCAGAGCACGGCGAGGAAGATACGATCCACGCCGACGGCGGGTTCGATCACGTGCGGGATGAACTTCTTTTTGGAAGCCTCGTCAAAAATCTCCTGCGACTTGCCCGAGGCCTCGGCGTGTTGGGTGAGGTCGTAGTTGCCGCGGGCGGCGATACCCCAGAGCTCCTGCACGCCGAACGGGTATTTGAACATGATGTCCGTGGTGCCACGCGAATAGAAGGCGAGTTTGGCTTTCTCGTGATCGTAGAGGGAAAGCATGTCTTCGGGCAGACCGATGGACTTGAGCCATTCCCAACACCATTGGATCCACTCCTTGTGGGCGGTCTCCCAGTCGGCGTCTTCGTGGATGAAATATTCCATCTCCATCTGCTCGAATTCGCGGGAACGGAAGATGAAGTTACGCGGGGTGATTTCGTTGCGGAACGACTTGCCGATTTGCGCGATACCGAAAGGCAGTTTCACGCGGCCGGTGTCGACGACGGGTTTGAAATCAACGAACATGCCCTGCGCGGTCTCGGGGCGCAGGTAGGAGACCGAGGAACCGTCGCGCAGCGCGCCGACGTGGGTCTCGAACATCATGTTGAAGTCGCGGGGCGGCGTGAGGCTACCGGCCTCGCCGGTGGCGGGTGAGGGGATGAGTGAGATCTGCTCGGGGGTGGCCTCGGTGAATTCCTTCATCTCGATCGCCGCGAGTTCTCCTTGGATGGCTTGCTTGCGCTTCATCTTCTCAGCGGCGGCCTGGAGTTCACCGGCGGTGTCCTCGGACTCGAGGGCGGAAACGTAGCCCTTGGTCTCACCGTCGACGACGACGGCCGCGAAAAACAATTGGTCGGCGCGGAAGCGTTGCTTGGAAACTTTGCAGTCCACGAGTGGATCGGTGAAGCCGCCGACATGGCCGGAGGCTTCCCAAACCTTGGGATGCATGATGATCGAGGTCTCGACCCCGACGATGTCATCGCGGCGGCGCACCATGTCGTCCCACCAGCAGTCGCGGATGTTCTTCTTGAGCTCGATACCGAGGGGACCGAAGTCGAAAAAGCCGTTGTAGCCACCGTAGATTTCGGAGGACTGGAAGACGAATCCACGGCGTTTCGCGAGGGAAACGATGGACTCCATTTGGTTGTCGGATGACTCGGCAGGCTTGGACATAAGGGAGAGAGCTAGCCAAGTCTGACTAGATCTCTCAAGTAGCAAACGCAGGTCACGCCTGCGAAGTAACAAGTATCAGGTATCAAGTAACAAGTAGCACGGGGAGGAGCGGAGAGGCAGGACCGGGAATGAAATTTCAGATGAAAATCGGTCTGAAAAGGGGACTATTGCGTTGCTGAATTGGGGGGAGGTTTCGGAATGGAGGGCTCACCCCTCGAGCAGATATTTCCCTGATTTGCGTCTCTCCTTCGTTGCCCCATGCACCTCGAATACATCACCCTCGGCGCCTATTTTGTTCTGTTGATCGTGATTGGGGCGGTCTTTGCCCGCTTCAATAACAACCTGAGCGACTTCGTGCGCGGCGGTGCTCGCGGGACATGGTGGATGGTCGGCACCAGCATGCTCATGGCGGGCATCAGTGCGTTCACTTTCACGGGAAATGCCTCGGCGATCTACGAGGCGGGGCCGTCCGCCATCATCATCTACGCGGCCAATATCACCGGGTTTATCATGGGAGCGACCTTCCTGGGCCGGTGGTGGCGGCAGAGCCGGGCCCACACTTCGGGTGACCTGGTTCGAGCTCGATTCGGTCTCGGGGCGGAGCAGACATTTGTCGTAACCGGCGTCATTTTGAATCCCCTGCAGGCGGCGATTCAACTGTGGGCGTTGGCGGTGTTCGTGAGTGCCGTCTTCGGCATTCCGGTGATTTGGATGATCATTGTCATTGGCCTGATCACGTTGGCCTATTCGACCTCCGGCGGGATGTGGGGGGTGATGGCGACCGACGTGATCCAGGGCGTGATCATGTATGGCATGACATTGCTGATGGGCGTGCTGTGCATCATGGAGGTCGGCGGCGTGGGGGCGTTTATCGAGAACTACCAGACGATGGTAGCGGAAGGCAGTTTCACTTTTGTGAAAGAGGAGGGGCAGTTCGCGAATGACCGCTACACCGGGCTTTGGATGCTCATGGCGTTCGTGATGCAGATCATTTCCCAAATCCATCTGGGGGCCGCCAACAAGTTCCTCGCGTCGAAAGACGGCAACGTCGCCTCCAAGGCGAGTTGGTTCTGTATGACCCTCATGGCGATCGGCGTGGCGGTGTGGTTCATCCCGCCGATGGTCGCGCGGTTCCTTTACGCCGATGAAGTCATGGCGGCCGCGGTGGGGGATCCGGCCACGACGTCCTATGCGGTGGCCGCGGCGCATGTCCTGCCCAACGGGCTGCTCGGCGTCATGATCGCCGCCATGTTCTCCGCGACGATGAGCAGCATGGACTGGGGTCTCAATACCACGACTGGCATCTTGGTGAACAACTTCATCCTGCCGGTGCGGCGCTGGCTGGGCAAAGCGGCCATGTCCGATCTATTTCAGCTGCGCCTCTGCCGCACGATCACCGTTGTGCTCGGCGTTTTGATCATATCGATGTCCATCGGGTTGGCGAAGCAGAACAAGTTCGCGATGTTCGACTCCTACATGATCCTCGCGTCGGTGCTTTCGGTGCCCCTCACCCTGCCATTGGTGGTGGGGATCTTCATTCGCAAGATGCCCGGCTGGTATTATTTTGTGATGCTTGGTGGCGGCTTGGCCTTGTCGATCTATACGGTAGTCGATGAGCGGATGAACGGCAACGTGTGGGCCCTGCAGGAACGGAGCTTTGTGGTGGTGTTGGGGGCCCTGACGGCACTGCTGCTGGCTTGGCCCTGGCGGCACAAACGCAGCGCGGAAGACCTCGACCGGGAAACCGAGTTGTGGAAACGCACCCAAACCCCGGTTGATTTTGAAAAAGAAGTCGGTGGCTCGCTCGACGGGGCTCAGGCACGGATCACGGGTAACCTTATTCTGGTCACGAGCGGTATGTTGGCCGCATTTCTCCTGGTGCCCAACACGCTCGGCGATCGACTTGTCATCCTCACTCTTGTGGCTTTCGTGGCAGCATGTGGCGGCTGGCTGCGATTCGTCGAAGGCCGTAAGGACTGATTCGGCGGTTGCGACCTGAAATCTAGGTCACGATAACCAACAGCTTCTCGCCGTATCATGAAGGAATCGTTTTCACCGCAAGAGTTCGCCCGCCTCCTGGAGCTCGTTCAGTTGGGAATGCGGTCGGTCATGGGCCGGCAAGGCGGCGCCTCCCCGCACTTCGAGCGCTATCAGTCGATCGAACAGAAAATCCTGAAGATGGCCGAGCGCCACGGCTGCGGTGAGATGGTCGACGTCGGGGGCAACGGCAACCTGATCCCCTCCAAAAAAATCGAGTCCGACGAAGAGCTGCGCAAGATGGTGGGCGAGGCCGACAACGACATCTTTTGGCACGAATTGGTGGCCCGCCTGGCTGATCGCGATCTGGGCGTCGAACAAACCACCGCGGCCCTGTCCGGCAAGGAGGGCCCCCCCATCAACGCCGACGCCCGCCTCAAAGAGATCGAGGACCTCTACTGGGCCGAGTTCCAAAAACACGACCTCGCTCGCGTGCTCGTCATGCGGGCGGGCAAGGGCTGAAGCATCCCCACCCCAAGGCCGCCCCATGGTTCCCCGCTTTCTCCAACGGCTTTCTCACTCCCCCGCGGCGCAGGCGACGATCGTTTATGCGATCGTGGCCAGTCTTTGGATCGTCTTATCGGACGAGGTGGTGGCTTGGATGTTCGACGACGATTCGTTTCTTTTTCACCGGGCGCAGACCATCAAGGGACTGGTCTTTGTCGCCCTGATGGGCGGGCTGATATTCTTCGTCGTCGATCGAGCTCATCGACTCCGCGAGCGGAACCGACAGGTCGAGGCCATGTTGGTGGTTTCGCGAAAACTGGAAGTGGTCGGCAGTTTTGCGGCCACGATGGCGCACGATATGGCCAACGTCATGACCTTGTTGGAAATGCTCACCGATATGATCAAGCGGGAGCACGAAGCCGGGCGCCCGGTGGATCCGGAGCATTTCAACAGCATTGATCGCGCCGTCGACCGGGCCCAAACCTTGGTGCGTCAGTTGTCGTCGTTTTTGCGCAAGAGCCCCGAGGATTTAAAGGCCATTGATGTGGCCAAGGTGATCGCGGAATCGGAAGATTTGCTGCGTCAAGCGGCCTCCAAAAAAGTGAAGTTTGAGACCAAAGTGCAGGAGGGCTTGTCGGCGATCAGACTGCCCGACGGCGGCCTTGAACAGGTCCTGCTAAATTTGGTGATAAACGCTCGCCATGCCATGGAGAATCAACCTGCTCCCCGCCGTCTCCGCATTGTGGCTGAGAGGGTCAGACTCAAGCGACACCATTCCATTTTCCGACCGGAGCCGACCAGTGGAGACTTCGTGCGCCTCCGGGTCGAGGACACCGGTCACGGGATCCCGGAGAGCGAGATCACAAAGATCTTTGATCCGTTCTATACCACCAAGTCCGGCGACCAAGGCACCGGTTTGGGGTTGGCTTCGGTCATGGAAACATTCCGCCGCCACGATGGCTGGGTTGAGGTCCGCTCGAGCGTTAACCGCGGCACGATTTTCGATCTCTACGCCCCGGCGTTGAAATAACCATCCCACCTCAATCAGCCTCGGCCAGTGACACACTCTTTTGTAACGTAATACGTTACTTAATTGCGAGGTGCTCGTTTCAGCAGGGGCGGGAGGATGAGGCTTCTAGTGGAGCTTGGCGTCGGTAAACGGAATCGGCCGGCACTCCCTCGTGCCGGCCGATCGTTTGTTCTCTCTTCCTAACTGACCCGCGGTTGATGCGGGGGATTCGGAGGGCGAGCCTCCGCGAGGGAGGGCGGCGCCTCGAACTGCGGTTCGAGCGCCCGCGCGACCCAACGGTCGAGACGTCGCCAAAGGTTTTTGATGATGTTCATGGTAGAATAATTTTGAGGGTGATTTGGGGTTGGGGGGGGTGATCAGCCGCCTGCCGGCGAGGCCGGGCTAGGCGGCGATCATGACGTCCCACAGGGAGAGCACCTCGAGGTCTTCGCGGAGCTTGTTCTCCCCGGCGGTCCGGAGTTGGCGGGCCCGCTCACGCGAGACGCCGAGCTCGGATCCGATGGTGTCCAGGGTCGCCTCCTCCAGGTGATACCGGCGGATGGCGTAGGCCTGTCGCTCGGGCAACCGGGAGAGGGCGTCCGTGAGTTGCTCCATCAGGTCGCCGCCTTCCGCCTCGGACGCCGGGCAGGGCGAGGAGGTGTCGGCGAGATTTTCGTCGAGGACGGGCGTGCCCGCTTCCTCCGCCGCGAGGTCGGCGCGGGCGGCGCGCACCTCGTGGGAGGAGAAATCGAGCGCTTCCGCGATCTCGACGGTTAAGGGAGTGCGCCCCAGTTCGTGGGTGAGCTCGTGTTCGATGCGAGCAACGGCGCGGGCGCGTTCCCGCCGACGGCGAGCGAGGGGATCGAGCCGCCGGAGCTCGTCGAGCATGGCGCCCCGGACCCGCACGAAGCAGAAGGCGCGGGCATCGTCGACGGGGCCGTCGAAGCGGAGGGAGGCGTGCATCAGGGCTTCGCGGCCGGCCGAGGCGAGATCGTCACGATCGACGTGCGCCGGGAGGCGAGGGGCGATTCCAGCGAGGGCACGGTCCACAAGATCCAGCAACGCGACCGGGGCGGGAGCGGGATGGGGTGGGCAGAGGGTATTTGGTGCTATCATTGCGAAACGCCCGCCGGA
>CAKZMS010000653.1 GCA_937128785.1 uncultured Opitutaceae bacterium
CGTGAGATCTGCCAGGATTTGCTGCAGTTCGGCGGCGGGATCTTCGTGGTCTTGGTCGATGGCGAGTTTTAGCGCCTCGGCCAACAAGGGCTTCGCTTGGTCGGCGCGGCCTTGTTTCAGCAGGAGTTTGCCGAGTCTGCTTCGCGGCAGCATCCCATCCGTCTTGGCTTTCCCGCATGAGCGGTAGTGCTCCTCGGCTTCGTCGGTTTGGTCCGCTGATTCCAAGGCTTGGGCCAGACTGAAACGAAACATCTCGTTGGCGGGTTGCTTGGCCACCAAATCACGGAAGCGGGTTACACGGGGATCAGTCATCGGAAGAAGGAAGGATTTCCACCAGCACGGCGGTGGCATTATCAGGAGCACCGCGTTCGTGGATGAGATCAATCAAATCCGCCAGTCCTTCGGCAGGCGGTTTTTCCGCATTTAAACAGGCAAATATTTCCTCCTCCCCGGCGATGCGAGTGATGCCATCGGTCGCGAAAAGGATTCGATCTGCGGGAAGCAGGGGATGGGCGATGAAGTCCGGATTCAAATCATCCTGCTGCCCCAGGCAGCGTGCCAGAGCCAATCGCCACTTGGCGGGGGGGGTGGGTTTGGAGGTATCGAGTTTGGCTTCGTTTTCGGCCGAATGATCGGTCGTGATACAACTCGTCACGCCAGCGCGATGGAGCAGGCACCGGGAATCCCCGATGTGCGCAATCAGCAGGTTGTTACCGGCGAGCGTACCGATCGTCAGGGTGCTCGCGATGCCCAGGTGGCTTCCGACCTGATGACCCTTTGCGACGACGCTGGTGTTGGCTGACTCCATCAGCGGCCGCCAATCCTGCGCCTGGGACAGTCCCTCCGCGGGAAACGCTTCCTCGATCGAGCGGATGGCGGACTGGGCGGCGTGAGCTCCACCGGGGAGTCCCCCCACGCCATCGGCCACGCCGAAGAGGATACGTGACGAGTCGCAAATGAAACGGTCCTCGTTTTGGCGGCGCACCAAACCGATGTCGGTGATAGCGGTGGCGCGAAATGAGAGCGGGCTCGACACGACCCGAGTCTAGGAGCGTGAACCGGTTCGGCAAGATCGTCTCGCGCTAAACAAACGGCTCAAACCGCATTTCGCGATTTTGACGATTTATTCGAATGACATCGGGGTCGGGCAGACTGGCCAAAAACCATCGGCCGTAGGGTTTTTGGACGATGCGGGAGTCGAGAATCGTGACCACCCCCTGATCGGCATGGGTGCGAATCAATCGGCCCACTCCTTGCCGAAATTTAATCAGGGCGTCGGGTAGAGTGAGCTCGTTAAACGGGTTGCCGCCCCGCGCCCGAATCCACTCAGTGCGGGCTTCCGGCACGGGTTGAGTGGGAACCTCAAACGGAAGCCGCGTGATGATGACTTGGGATAGCGCATCGCCGGGCACGTCGATTCCGGTCCAAAAACTATCGGTGCCAAACAAGACGGCGTTGCCGGTTTCGCGCATCTTGTCGGCGAGAGCCGTGCGCGATAGATCGCCGCCTTGGCGCAACAGGGGTCGGCCGGCGGCGAGATAATCGTATTCCAGGGCTCCCGCCACGTGGCGGAGATCCTGGTAACTGGTGAACAGCACGAGTGAACCCCCATCGGTCGACAGCGTGCAAAAGCGGACGTAGTCGACGAGCGCGTCCAAATCCAACCGCGCCTGATCACGGGTAGGCGCGGGGATGTCGGTGGCGACATAGGCACGGAAGTTGCGACCGAAATCGAAGGGCGAAGTTTCAATGGCGCTGGTGACTGCCTCGGCTCCCATGCGCACCTTGAAGGCATTCATGCGCCCGGCCAGCGCGAGGGTGGCGCTCGTGCACAACACGGAGGTCCCGCACTCGAGCAGCTCCTGGCGAATGAACGCCGAGATATCGATCGGGGCGGTGCGCAAGGTGACAATCTGTTGGCGTCGTCCCGAACGCTCGAGCCAGTAGACCTGTTTGTCGGGTTCGGCGACGGTGAGGAACTGGGAAATCGACATGCGATAAGTCGCGACGCGCTGAGCTTGTTGCAGCAACTCGTCGCGTTCGCGACCATCGTCGAGTTGATCGGCCCGGCGCCGCACGGCCTTGTGTAGGGCCTCCAGGGGCTCATCCATCAAAGGCTCGGAAAAACCCGATTCACGCACGCGCACCACCGACTGCTTGGTCAGCAGCTTTTCGTTCAGGAACGAGAAGAACAACTTGGAGGCATCGAGGGCATCCTGCACCAATTGGCGATCGCCCGGGCCGCCGTGCTTGACCAACAGTCCCCGTTTCGTGCGGGGGTTAAACAGGTATTTGAGCATCCGATCCGTCCCATACGAGCTCAGGTGAAGACCGCAGTGTTCGGTTGCTACGTTGGGCACGGTGTGGGCTTCATCGAGCACCAGAAAATCGTCCGGCCACAATACCCCGCGGGCTCCGCTGTTTTCGCCCGCGCCGGCTGCGATTAAGGCGAAAAGCAGCGAGTGATTCACCACGATGACATGCGCGTCGTTTACGCGGATCCGTGCTTTCTGGTAGAAACAGGTCTCGTGGTTGCAGTATTTGCGCGAACAGGACGACGAATCGGCATTCACCAAATCCCACACTTCGTAGGAGGGCGGAGGACTGAGCTCATGCCGCAATCCGTTTTCGGAGGTTTCCGCCCACTTGGCGATGCGTTGCAGCTCGGTGTGCTCGCTGGTGGGAATCAGCTCCTGTTTGTCACGCAGTGCCTGGGCGAGTCGGGTCGTGCACAGGTAGTTGGCTTTGCCGACCAGCACGGTGGAACGAAACTCGCGGTAGGGTGAAAGGGCATCATGCGCCGAGAAT
>CAKZMS010000654.1 GCA_937128785.1 uncultured Opitutaceae bacterium
CGACCGTCTTGGCCCGAGCATAGATCCAACGCCATTCGCCCTTGCCGGTGCGCAGACGATATTCGGGCGCGATGAAGGTTTCCTTGCCCGAAAGCTGTGCTTCCACGGCCTCGCGGTAGGAGGGCAGATCGTCCGGGTGGATTAGCGCGGTCCAGGCTTCCGGCGAGTCGGCCACATCTCCCGGAGCATAGTCGAGAATGGCCCACAGGCCGGGACTGTAGTAGATCTGATTGTTATTAAGATTCCATTCGAAGATGCCGATTTGGGTGGAATCCAGGGCGAGACGGAGTCGCTCATCCGAAACCTTCAACATGGCCTCGATGCGACGGCGCTCCTCGTTCTCGGCCTTGAGGCGTTGATTGGACTGCTCCGCCGTCCGCAGTGAGGTGTAGGCGGTGCGGGCAAGGTGGACACTGAGACCGAGCAGGATGGTGATGCCCATGCCCGCAGCCCCCATCAGCTCAGGAAGATTGCGGCGGTCACGTGCGAAGGCTTCGGCAGTGCGCACGACGGTGAACCGTACGCGTCGCTCGTAAATCGGGAAGACCATCGAAACCCCACCGCGGGCGGCCAGCACCATGTCGATGGAGTCGGTGGTGAAATAGTTGTCGAAGATCGGTTCATCCGCGATCTCAACGCGGGTATAGTAGTCTTCGCGGAGTGGTTCGTCTCGCGCGATTAGGTCGTTTACCACGCGGTCGTAGAGGTATTCCCCCACGAGGAAGTCCCAGTCGGCATCGGGATGTCGCAGCGGGATGTAAATGGCATAGCCCGGACCGAACGGTGCAATATCCAGCGATCCGGAAATTTGGGGAGTGTTGGAGGTGGCCAGCGATTTTTCCGCCGTGGCTACCCGCTCGGGGTCGTTGATGTGCGAGAAGTTTGCCAGGTGTTCGTTGCCCTCTTCCGGAAAAACTTCCCGGACGGTGAACTCGGGAAAACCACTCACATAGGCGATGGATTGGCCGCCGCGGCCGCCGAGGTTATTGCGCAGGAAATTCTCCGCTTCAATGGAACGGATGGTGGAGTTTTTCTCCTCCTGCAGCCAGTCGCGGGCGAGGTAGCCCAACTCGTTGGCCTGAGTCTCCATGCGGTCCTCAAATTCGCGGGCCAGATTGATGGCGTTACGGGCAGTTGCCTCGCGAAGACGCACGAGTTCCTGATCCTCCAGCCCCAGGTAAAGGATGATGGTCAACGTGGCTGACCCCACCACAACCGGCAGTGGCAACCAGATGGGGGCGCCGGCATCGGCGATGGAGTTTTCCCGCCAAGCGCGGGCGAGCAGAGAGAGCCCCAGCAAGGCGACGGCCGACGCCGCGAGGGGCGAGGTGTCGTGGGTATAACCCCAGCGGTAGGCCAGGTTAAGTTCTAACACGTAGCCCAGCAGGGTGGCGGCCCCGATTGAAACCACCGCCGAAGCCACCAGTGCGAGCAACAGGGTTTGGCGCTGACTCAGTCGGTTGAGGGCCAACATCACCACAACATAGCCCGCCAGGAAGATGGGCACCGAAATCGCCGGCGACATGCGTCCCGCGTTGGCGCTCGCCGTGATCGGGAAGTAGCTGAATATGGCCTCGTCGATGGCGAAGTTCCGGCTCGTGACATCCTGCAGGAAGGTCAGCGACCCGATCATGGCCGGAAAGAGCGCCAGCCAGGCCAATTTGCGGAATCCCAGCTCCACCCCGATGAGCACTCCTGCCAGCAAAAACAGCGCGATCATCGCATTCGGGCGAATCGGCTCGGAACTCGCACTGAGGGCAATGAGCTGCGGATTGCTCGATATCCACCCGAACAAAGGAATCAACATGAGCACGATCAGCATAGTCCCCAGCACGAGACACACGCGCTTGGGCCAATCTACGGCCAGTGGATTTAGCTTATCGCTCATTAGGGTTAAACCCCCATGTGAATGAGGAAAAACCTAGGGTGCAACCCTCATTCCGAGTTGGTATCGGGTAGCCCTTCCTCACTAGTGGGCGGAGGAGATCCGGAGGAAGTCGGCGGTGTTTGGGCATGCTCGGAAGGAGAGGCAGCTTCTTCCGCGGTGGTTGAAGGTTTGGTGCGGTTGCGGGCGTTTTCCCCGGTGAGATTTCGCAGGAGGTTGGTGGGTCCGTAGACAAAGGTCCATTCCGGATCGTCCAGTTCTCCGGCTAACTTAACCTCCAACGCCGAGGAAAATGGCGTGAAAACGGCGTCGAGCAGGCCCTCGCCGCCCTCGAAGGGTCGCACCCGTGTGTTGAAGTCCAGGGAACGATCGGCGAGTGAGTATTCCCCCGTCGCGTCCACCGCGCCGCGATTGCCGGTTGCCTTGATCTGCGAAAACACCAACCGCGGGCCCTCCAGGTTGAAGTCGGCATTGGCGTGATTCAGCTGCAGGGTGGAAAAATTCAGGATCGTGCGCTCGAGGAGGGCTGAAAGCACGCCGAAGAGGTTGATGTTGGAGAAATTCGCGTCAGTGATCGCCGCGCTGCCACTGCCGTTCAGACCCAGCAGGTCGCCTGACGGCCCCTCGGCGGTCAAGGTGAGGGTCAGGCGCCCATCAGCCATTTGCTTTTCAAATTCAGTTTGGTCCTTGGGGGCCTCCCCGCGACGCTCGGCCAACCACGCCGTCACATCGTGCATCGTGTCACCGAGGGAGGCATCGGCCAAGTTGAGGTCAAACGCGACCTGCTGGTCCGGCGACGCGCCTTGCAGCTCGATGCGACCCTCGAGGGTGCCGTCCGACATTCCGGCCCGAAAAGCGTTGATCAGGATCCGGTCGTCATCGCGCTGGGCTGAAAACGAGGTGCCATCAAAGGGAAATCCCTTGAACGACCAGGGCCCGTCCGCCGATCCAGTGATGTCAAATGACTGGGTGACCGGCGCCCCCCAATCATCCCGCTGCGCGACGCCGTCGAGCCGGAGCTGCATGGGCTCGGAAAACTCGAATGGTTCGATGAGCGCGTCACCGGTGCGCCGCAGCAACTGGGGCGCGGGGCTCAGATCCGTCACGCCGCCGGCATGAATTTCGACCCGGGTCCATCGCCGGCTGTCAGGCATCCGCCACTGGCGGGCGAACGTGCCCTCGACATCACCCATCGAACGCTCGGCCAAAAAGTGCATCACATCGGCCCAGCCTGGGCGGGTGAAGAGCCGGGTGCGCATGCGGTCCATCGGGATGTCCCGCACGATGGGATTGGTGGCATCCGCGCGCACAAATACGCGGGTATCCAGTTTGTCGCCCCAGCGCCCGGAGACCCCCACATTGGCATCGGGTAATCCGCCGCTGAAATCAAATTGGTCGAATAACTTGGTCCACCAGTCGCGGAACCAACCCTTGATGTTCGGGGGATCGAGGTGGCCCCGAAGTAGGAACCGGAAGTCGAGTGTTTCGGTGTCCATCTCATAACTCCCCAAGGCGAGACTCGGACCGGTGCGCAGCATGATTTGGTCGGCCAGGAGGGACGTGCCGCTCCACTGCACGCGGGCCGAAGTGGCGGTCAGGGGCACCCATCGCGCTTCGACCTCCGCGGTGGAGAACCAGGCTTCGGCCCGGAGCGGCTTGGCGTTTTCGCCCAGGTTGATGGCTGCGCGGAGATGGGGTGGTTGTTCCCCTTTCCGACTTGAAGGGACATCCAAACCGCTCTGTTGGCCGATGACATCCAGGACGGGCGAACCCACGGGGCCGGCCACTTCCACCCGACCCGCCACGGTGGTCACATCAAGGTCAGTCCGGATCGCGATCGGTTCTCCCCCCAACCGTCCGGTTACGTGGGCCTGGAGGACGGGCAGCGGGCGCAGATCGGTGCGGCCGGTGACCCCGGTCACGCTGGTGATCGGATGTTCGATCCGGGCGGCGGTCAAATTTAGGGGGGCTCCCGCGACATGGCGGGTGCCGGTAACGAGTTCGATCTGGGTTTCGATCGAGAGGTCGCTGAGCGCAACGTCGTCGGCGATTTCGAAGCGACTCACCTGCAGGTCCAGCGGCAGGATCTGCGATGCCTGCGTCAAAGAAAATTCGGTCCGGAGGCGGGCTTGGTGGAAGGCGAAGGCAGGGACGGATTCCGCCACCTGCGGTAGGGTGAGGGTGGGTGTGATGGCCTCGACTTGCACCCGGGCGAGATGTTGCCGATCCGGCTCAAGCCGAAGATTGAGTTTCAGGCCCTCGAGGGCGGGTAGGTGTTTGAAATGCCGACTCGCCTGACGGCACATGTCGACGTAGTGCCCGCTGATGCGCGACATCAATTGGTCCCACGGCTTCGAGGCCACACTGCGCACGGTGGGCAACTGGACGGCTCCGTGCATGGAGACTGGAATCGATCCGACGCGAGCGGTGAAATGGTCGAGGGCCAGCATGCCCCGGGTTTCAGTTGGGCGCAGGGTCGCATCGATGTCGCTCACGAGAGCCTCAGATTTTCCGCTCGGGGAGAGCACGGCGGGGATCAACAGGTCAACGCCACTGAAACTGACTTTCTGGGGATCAAATCCCCCAATCCGTTCTGGCTGGCTTCGGCGCCGCCGACCGA
>CAKZMS010000655.1 GCA_937128785.1 uncultured Opitutaceae bacterium
TGCGCTTCGTCCCGAGATTCGTGGATGCTGAGCACGGTGCCATCGGCGTCCACGTTCACAATGACCGGATAATTAAAGACGTCGCCAGACTTACTGGCCAGCACGGCGGAGGGAGCGAGGTTCCAGACCGGTTCAGGCTCGCGGGTTTCGTTTTTGTGTTGGGCGAGATAGGTCAGCAGCAGGTACTCGCGGGCCTGGTCCCGAGTGAGGCCGATATTCTTGTCGGAACGGTTGGAGGCGATCTCCTTGCCGTGCGTGAAGATGTGGACATTCACATCCTTGATTTCGAAGCCGGGTTGAAAACCCGTTTTGCGCACGGTGATTTTACGCGGCTCCGGGCCGATGGCGCCAATGTGGTGGTGAAACGCGGTGATGCCTTCCTCCTCTCCCTGGGTGACCGTGCCCATCGCAACGACGTAGGCTTCGGCGATGGGTTCGGCGGAGGAGATCTGAAAGGATAGCTCCAAGACATCGTGACCCCCTTCTCCTTCCACGCCGGGCAAACGGTCGATGAAAGTGGTGTCCCGCATGATGGAGTCGGTCTGGTGAAACTGCTCCGCCATCGCGATGTTGGCGGCGTCGAGCTCTGCCATGGAGCTGTCCATGAAGGCCTGGGCGTTTTGCCGCGAGTTTTCCGTGATGATCATGCCGCCGCGTTCGGCCCGTTCCAGATTGGATTGGTTTTGAATGGCCGCAGACACCATGACCTGAGCCTGGGAGGACTCCCATTGTGCCATGGCGGCCCGCTCTTGCTGGTAGATGGCCATGTTATTCTGGGTGGACATGTATTGCATGCCCTTGTCGTTGCTGAGGGTGAAGGCCTTGTGCTCTTCGAACTCAGTTATGGTGATGGGGGCACGACTGACCTTGGTGCTGCGAATCCAACTAAACCCGCCGGACTCATCCAGAGGAATGCGGTTGCCGTTGGCGGGGGATACGACGATCTCGTTGCGGCGGGGGTTTTCGACCGGGATTTTGGCGTCGTCCTGATTCACCAACAGATCAACGCCGACAAAGAGGCGGTAGTTTTTTTCGTCCTGAGCCGTCAGCAAGGTCGCGCTGAGTAGTCCCAGAAGGAGCATGCGAGGGAAACGGTTTGGAGTCATGGGCTTGGGCCGGAAGGCTAGGGATAGGGGTCTGAAGCCGGACTGGGTCGGGATGTTTTGAAAATCTCCGAATTTTGGCAACGCGATTCGGCGCTGGACGGCTTCCCGCACTCCGGACTTGGCTACCCCCCATCCGCCCAGTTTG
>CAKZMS010000656.1 GCA_937128785.1 uncultured Opitutaceae bacterium
GTCTGCGCCGCCTGGGCCCCTCCGAATGTGACGGTATTTCCCATAGGAACACCCGCCGTATCCGTCGGGCCCGGGCCTACGCCGGCGCCGGTATCGTGGCCGGATCGATTCCGGAATTGGAATGGCGCGAGACGGAACTCAAATTCAACGCCTTGCTTGAAGGCCTGTTGCCCGCAAAATGACTGCGCTGAATTCGAACAACGTAAACAGCCTTTGGTGTTCGGTGTTGATGGAGACACTGGTGCGCGAGGGCTTGCGGTTTGCGGTCATCTCTCCGGGTTCACGCTCAACTCCCCTGACCATGGCCGCCGGAAGTCATCCGCAGGTTGAGACCATTGTGTCGGTCGATGAGAGGTCGGCGGCGTTCCATGCCTTGGGACTGGCCCGCGGTTCGGGCAACCCGGTGATGTTAATTTGCACGAGTGGCAGCGCTGGCGCGCACTATCTGCCCGCCATGATCGAAGCTCGGGAAACAGGCACACCGCTGATTGCGATCACCGCGGATCGTCCCGCTGAGTTGAGGGACTGCAGTGCCGGTCAAACGATCAACCAACACCAACTGTTCGGGAATTACGCGACCTGGTATCACGAGTTTGCTGTTCCGATGCTTGATGAATCGCTGTTCGTATATTTGCGACAAACCACCCGGCAGGCTTGGGAGCGGGCGCGGGCAGACGGACCGGTTCATTTGAATGCTCCCTTTCGGGATCCGTTGCCCCCGTTGCCGGATGGTGGTGAAACGGCGGAGTTCGCCACGCAGATAGACGAAGAGTTTTGGAGCCGACCGGAACCAGTCGGCTTGAACAGCGAAATCAAGATGGTGCATCAAGTTACGACGAGTCGCGGGATGATTGTCTCGGGACCGGCATATGCAACCGATCAAGCATCCTACGCGCGCCATGTCTACGATTTGGCCGAAGCGACGGGTTGGCCGATCCTGGCCGATGGTTTGTCTCCAGCCAGACACTTCGTGCCGCCGGGAGTCACGGTGGTTTCCCATTACGATCTGATTCTGCGAAACCCCACTCGGGCACGTGAACTGACTCCGCGCTATGTGTTGGGCCTCGAAAGCTGGCCGACCAGCAAAGCTTTGCGCCAGTGGTTGGGGCAGTCCCAAGCCGAGATGTTGATGGTCTCACCCCGGTCATCGGCCGGAGATGCCGTCCATGGGCGGACGCGTGAGATTACGGCACCCATTTCGGCCCTCACTTTCAGCGGGGCAGCGGCAAAAGATACGAGCTACGCCAAGGCATGGCAGGCTGCTCAAACGACGGCAGCCAACTTGCTGGAGACCTGGTTCAACGATGAAAACCAGGCTGCCTTTGAGGGGCACGTTTCGCGTGCCGTAGCAGGTTCAACGGGGCCGGGTCATGCCGTCGTTCTGGCCAGCAGCATGCCCGTGCGGGATTGGGAGTATTTTTGCCCCGCCGCGAATCGAGGGTGCCACGTATATTCCAGCCGAGGGGCCAACGGCATTGATGGAACGTTTTCGACCGCCTTGGGCACGGCCAGATCCACCAACCATCCAACGGTGCTGATTACGGGTGACCTCGCGTTTCTCCATGACAGCAACGGCCTGATGCTTGCCCACGAGAGTGCGGCTGATCTTACGGTGATCGTAGTCAACAATAGCGGCGGAGGTATCTTCGAGCATCTCCCCGTGGCTCGTTTTGATGAGAGGTTCGAGCGACTGTTTGCCACGCCTACTCAGGTCGATCTGGGAAAGCTTTGTGAGGCCCACAGGGTGCGCCATCGACGGATCGCCCTGTCGGATCTGAACTCCGTTTTATCTGATCGCCAGGAGCAGGGAGTTCGCGTGATCGAAGTGAGGACCGATCGCAAAGCGGATGCCGTCACCCGGAAGCGCGGTTTCCGCGAACTGGCTAATCAGCTGTAGGCGTCGGCTTCCAGGCAAACGCCCGCACCCGATCCTCCAGCATGGAGGGTATAAGGAGAAGACCGTCTTCGATGAGGTATTCGTGATCGGCCGTGCCTTTGGCCAACTGGAGTAGAATCTCAACGGCGCCGGATGCGGCCAAGTGTTTTACCTCACCGGTGGGCCAATCTGTGACGGTATAGCCGCCCAAACCATCGGGTTCGATACCATCCACATGCGCTAAAGGACTAGAGCCGATGCGCGCCAGCCTCTGATCGAGAAACCTGACGGTGCTGATGTGGCCGAGTTGTTGTTGGCCGCCGGCGTCATTGACCGTCCATCCGCCGAGCAACAGACGCTCTGATTCAGCCCGGAGTCCATTAAGCCCTCCCGTGATCGACGTATCGACATCAAACCAGGGGCTGAACTGACCGGCGTGCAGTCGGAAGACCTGACCGAGGCGGCTGCTGAATACGTAGACATTCCCGTGGGGGTCGGCGGTGCAGTCATTAAACCGTCCATCTTGGCCGTCGGCGGGTTGATAACGCGCCACGATTTTGCCGGATTCCAAATCGATCTCGACCATGTCCGGAATATCGCCGACGTAGAGCCGATTGTTGGCGACCGCCAATCCCTTGGGATCCTCCAGACCAGTTGCCCAATGGAGGGCGATCAGGGAGCCATCGCGGGCGAGTTTGCTGATGAAGCCGTCACCCGGCGTCCGGTCTTTTCCTCTGGTCGCCAAATTCGAGACATAAAAACAGTTTCTCTGGGCATCGAATACGATCGATTCAGGCGCGTGCAGTCCCGTGGTTTCCCACTTTAACTCAGGGGGCTGCGCCGACAGCAGCAGAGGGAAAAGGCAACAGAACAGGAGGCGACGACCCATTGGTTTCATGCTCCCTTGATGACGGGGACTTAGGTCGGGGACGAGCACTATGTGGTCTGCACAGGTTGACGTGCCGGCGGGAACGACCAAACGTTCAACTATGAGTCAGTTTCCATGGCAGGTCGTTAAGGACTTCGAAGACATCATCTACGAAAAGGGCGAGGGGATCGCGAAGATCACCCTGAACCGTCCGCACAAGCGGAACGCGTTTCGACCGGAGACGGTCTTCGAATTGCACGAGGCGCTCTTGGATGCCCGCGACGACACCTCGATTGGAGTGGTTTTATTGACGGGAGCCGGACCCCACACCGACGGAAAGTATGCGTTTTGTGCCGGGGGCGATCAGAGTGTGCGGGGCCACGCGGGCTACGTGGGAGCTGATGGCGTGCCGCGATTGAATATTCTGGATGTGCAAAAGTTGATCCGTTCCATGCCCAAAGTGGTGATCGCCTTGGTGGCGGGCTACGCCATCGGCGGTGGGCATGTGTTGCATCTGGTGTGCGATCTCACCATCGCGGCGGATAATGCCATCTGCGGCCAGGTTGGTCCGGCCATGGGGAGTTTTGACGGTGGATTTGGAGCCAGTTATCTGGCCCGTATCGTCGGGCAGAAAAAGGCGCGCGAGATCTGGTATTTGTGCCGCCAATACAACGCGGAACAGGCGCTGGAAATGGGGTTGGTCAATGCGGTCGTGCCGGTCGATGAGCTCGAGGACGAAGGCATCAAGTGGGCCCAGGAGGTTCTGGGCCACAGCCCCCTGGCCATCCGTTGTCTCAAGGCGGCCTTCAATGCGGATGTCGACGGCCAGTCCGGTCTGCAGGAACTCGCCGGCAATGCCACGATGCTCTACTATATGAGCGAAGAAGCGAAGGAGTTTCATTCCGCGCAGCGTGAGAAAAGGAAACCCGATGCCCGACGTTTCCCTTGGCTGCCATAGGTCGAATCCCGTTTTTAGAAATCGATCGCGGTGGGGGTTCCCACTTCCACGTTAAATCGATCATCGTAGGGAGTCACCCAGCGGTAGTCGGTGCGTTCGATTTCAATCGAACCGCCGACGGGGAAAAACAAAACGGAGGCCCGCGCCGTGCCCCGGAGCGAGGTGATCGCTGGCGGACGGTCCTGATCCGTTACCGCACCAAACCGGATCTCCAGATTCATGCCCTTGATGTTGGCCACCGCTTTGTGTCGGACCGATTCCAGTAAAACCGCCTTGATGCTCATAAGATCACCGCTGGCAATCTCCACCTCGGCAGTCATGGCTATCTTTTCGACGGGGAAATTGGTGTTCGGATCGGGCAGAATGGGCAGGGCGAGGGTGCTGATACCGGCGGAAGTTGAATTCAGTTCGACCGCGTCAAAATCAATCAGGTCGCGCAGTCTCCGTTCGCGCTGTGCTCCTCGCTCCCGGGCCCGACGTTCCTTCTCCCGTTGTTTCTGGTAGCGGCGTTTGGTTTGGTCCGAGGCAGGTGCGCCGTCGGTGGAGAGCAGCACATCGCGTTGATCCCAAGGGAGCGAGGGGTCGACCTGACTGACGGACTCCTCCTTCAGGCGACCTTTGCGGTCATACTCCCGCTTGATCTCACGGTAGGCCCAGTGTCGTTCGCCTTGAGCATAGAATTCGATCGCGGATCGCATCAGGTCCCCGGGCGAGTCTGCTGCGGCCGAAAGGGGAATACTGCCTCCGAAGACGAGGATAAGCGTCAGAAGACATGTTCTACGGCTGAAAAGTCGCATGCAGTGGAATAGTTGCACGCTTTGCTTACTCCTCCAAGTTACCGATGGCACTTTCCGCTGGGGCCGTTCAACTTTCCCACCATGTCTTCACTCTATCAGCAACTTCGCGCCGATATCATCACCGCCATGAAGGCCCGTGATTCTGAAAAGGCTACCGGACTCAGGTCCGCCGATGCGGCCATTCAGCGGGTCTCCATGGATTCGAACGTGGATATCGATGACGCGTTGGTGGTCACCACGCTGCGCAAAACGGTCAAGAACCTGACCGATGCCAATGCCGACTTCACGAAGGCCGGCCGGAATGACTTGGTCGCCAAGAACGAGCAGGAGATCGGTTGGTTGGAAGTTTACCTCCCCGCGCAGATCACCGGCGAAAAGCTCGAGGCCCTTGTGACCGAGGCCATCGCGGCCGCCGGTGCGACCACCAAGCGCGAGATGGGAAAGGTGATGGGGCAGCTCAAGCAGCATCCTGACGCGGGGCTGATCGACTT
>CAKZMS010000657.1 GCA_937128785.1 uncultured Opitutaceae bacterium
ATCTTTTTCTACACCAGTGGGAATCTTGAGAGACGGGGCACGGATGGGAATCCACCGATGTCCGCCGCGGGCAAGGCAGCGCTGCTCAATTGGATCGCCGAAGGCGGGGGATTTGTAGCCGTGCATGCGGGCAGCGACTGTTTCCACACCTACGAGGCCTACGAGGGCAATCCGCCGAAAGACAAACGGGGTAATCGCTATCGGCTACTGGGCGAGGCTTCCGATCCCTACATTAAAATGTTGGGAGGAGAGTTCATCAATCATGGGCCGCAACAGGTGGCCAAGGCCAAGGTCATCAATCCGCTCTTTCCGGGCATGCATGACCTCGGTGCGCACATCGAGGTGATGGAGGAATGGTATTCGCTCAAGGAGTTTGGCGCCGACAACCATGTGTTGTTGGTTATGGATACCGCCGGAATGGAAGGCAGTGATTATGACCGACCCAACTACCCCCTGGCTTGGGCGAAGTCCTATGGTGAAGGTCGGGTTTGGTTCAACGCCCTGGGGCACCGGGAGGATGTTTGGGATGCTCGCTATTTCCAAACCATGTTGGCGGGCGGCTTGGATTGGGCCGGTGGTCGGGTGGATGCGGAAATACCCGAGAACCTCTGGGAAACGGCCCCGGAAGCGGATGTGATGCCACCGCTTCGCATGCAGTAGTCCGGTTCAGGCTTTAAGGCTGAGCGGCTCACACAGTGCCCGTAGATTCTCGATGGGAGTTCCTGCGGGAATTTCACAGCCGGCGTTGACCATGAAGCGTTCGCCGGCTTCGGCCCGGCAGCGCATGGTCTTTTCGCGAATCGCCGACGGTTCGCCAAACCGGATGTCCTGTACAGGGTTGTGGTTGCCGGCCAACACGACGGTTTCCGGGAATGCACGTCTGGCCACGGCGAGATCAACCATGTGGTCACAGTCGAGGATATCGATCGGCAGCTGGATCAACTTGGGCCAGAGGTGCCGGGTTTGGCCACAGATATGCAGACGAACGTAGGCTCCGGCCGACTTTATGGCGCTCAGCAAGCGGAGTTGTCGCGGCCAGATGAGGTCCTCATAGACTCGAAATGAGATTTGGCTGCAGATGGCGTCACCTACACCGATGGTGTCGGCCCCGGCCTCGATCTGGGCGAGTGCAAATTGAATCGAAGTCTCTGTGCAGAGATCGAGGAGTTGGGCCGCCGATTCCGGTTCCTCCATCAAATCCATCAGAAACTCGCTGAGGTCATTGACGTCGCCGGCCAGGGCGGCAGGTCCTTCGACCCATCCCATCACGCTGTAGAGATCGGCCCAGCGCTCGCGGTAAAGGCGGATGGCATCCAAGCGATCCCGCATGCGCTCGGCCTGCTCGGGGATGGGGGGAGTGAATTTCGTGTAGTCGGTGATTCCGGCCAAGGGCGGGGCGAGGCATTCGGGCACGCCGTGGGGGCGATACATGATCTTGGCGCCAAATCCGGCAGTTTCCCGATAGGGATCGGAGATACAACTTAGCTGATCAAAACCAAAGTCCTCGGCGCAGCGGATGTTGGCCTCCACCAACACGCGGTGGTCGGAAGCAAACACCGCATAATTGCCGCCGATGTATTCGGCGGCGAACTGCATAACGATGGGAATTCTAGCGGGGTGATCGACCGGATTGCCGGTGAGGGTGGAGAGGTAGCGTTCCCACGGGGTCATACGTTCAGGGACTGGAGTTTACGAACCACGCGATGGAGGGTGGGTTCGTTGCGATCGTGAGTGATGACGACCAGACAGGACTTGTCTTCATGGTCGGAAAGGGTGATCGCGCTGTTGCCGACCGTGTGTTGCACTTCGCGCCATCCGGCTGAAGTGCGGACCCGCCCCTTCACCCGCAAAACGGCAGGGGGCAGCGCTTCCAACCAAGCCCGCAGTGCGGTAATGCGCACCGGTCGCTCAAACGTGACCGTGGCGGTGGTGAACGGATTGGCGTCGCAAGTGGACAGTGGTGCCGTGGGGAGCGTGCGATCGGCGGTCCGGCCGTTCAAATCAAACGGCAGATCGCAGTGATCCGCACTCAGTAAGGTGGCCCCGGGGTTGGCTGCCGACACCAACCGATACAACCGTTCGATTTGGGCAGCGGATGCCAGATCAGTCTGATTGATGATGACGGTATCGCAGGCCTGCACCTGGGCGCGAACCGACGGGAGATTGGCGAGCAGACGGGGAAAGCGCAGTGGCGAGATGATATTAACGATGCGGCGAATCTCGAAATCTGCGGACAGCCCGTGTTGATCCATCAGTCGGCCGATGGCGGAAGGGTCGGCGATTCCGCTGGTTTCGATGACGACGTGCGTGATCTCGTCGCGGTGGTAGAGCGCCGTAACCTCCTGCCGCATGAGGCGCACGAAATCCGCGGCCTTGCACTCGCAGAACAGACTCCCGCCGACAACGGAGTGGGTGGGGCGCCCGGAAGTGGCGAGCGTGGTGCCATCGATGTTGTCCCGGGCGAATTCGTTGACCAGAAACAGGATCTTCTCCCGGGGGTGGCTTTGGGCCAATCGCAGCAAAAACGTAGTTTTGCCGCTCCCCAGGAATCCGGTCACCAGCGTGACAGGAATTGGCGTCGTCCGCTTCATCGCGCGAATCAGGAGTTTTTTTGGTCGGCGGCCCGGATGAGGGTTTTCAGCAGGGCGGTGCGTTCGGGGATGATGGACGCGAATTGTTCCTGGCCGTCCACACAGATGCTGGGGATCGCCGACACCCCCAACTTGGTCATGTAGCCGAGCCCATCACGTTCCGTGATCTTGTGCTCGCGAACGGTGACCGGGAGGTCGCACACCTTGGCGGCCTCCCGGGCGGACTTGAGCATGTAGGCGCAGGGGGCGCATCCCGCGGAGTCCAACGTAACCACATCAATGACCACCTCGGATAGCTGGGGATAGTCGGGAATGGCGACGTCTTCGTAGGGGTCGGAGTGGTCCTTGTCCGGCAGCTGGCGGGCCACCTCCACCTGGTAGGGATCGTGCACCAAACTGGCGACGGCCTCGAGATTGGCGGGAGGCGTGGCAAATGGCAGGTCGCAACCGGGCGCGAGAATGAACCCCGGGCCTTCTCCGGCTGTATCGAGGCAACG
>CAKZMS010000658.1 GCA_937128785.1 uncultured Opitutaceae bacterium
CATGTTCAAGGCCGAGAACTTCGATCCGGACGCCTGGGCGCAACTGTTCAAGGATGCCGGTGCCCGTTACGTGGTGCCCGTGGCCGAACACCACGACGGCTTTCCCATGTATAACTCGGACTACACCAACTGGGATGCTTCCGAGATGGGCCCGAAGCGCGACATCATCGCCGATCTGCAAAAATCCGTCCGCGCCGCTGGGCTACACTTCGGTGTTTCCAGCCACCGCGCCGAGCATTGGTGGTTCTACGGCGGCGGCCGGGAAATCCCCGGTGCTGACGTGAACGACGAGCGTTTCCGCGGCCTCTACGGGCCCGCCCGCGACCGCGCCGAATCCGAAGCCGGCGTCACCTGGCCCGACCAGGCGTTTCTCGACGACTGGCTGCTGCGTTGCGCCGAGCTCGTCGACAAGTTCGAGCCTGACCTGATCTGGTTCGACTGGTGGATCGCGCAACCGTCCTTCTCGGCCCACCTCCAGACCTTCTCATCCTACTACTACAACCGGGGCAAAACCTTTCCCCACATGGTGGCGATCAACTACAAGGCCTTCGGCGGCGAGTCCTTCCCCGATACCGCGGGAGTGCTCGATATCGAACGCGGTGGACTGGCGGATAAACGCGAACTCCTCTGGCAGACCGACACCTCGGTTTCCAAGAACTCCTGGGGCTATGTCACCAACCATAACTACAAGACGGTCAACTCACTCGTCGATGACCTCGTCGACATCGTCAGCAAGAACGGAGTCATGCTGCTCAATATCGGCCCCAAGCCCGATGGCACCATCCCGCAGGTCGAGCAGGACATGCTCCTCGAAATGGGTCAGTGGCTGAAGCAGAACGGCGAAGCCATCTACGGCACCCGCACCTGGACGTCCTTCGGTGAAGGCGCGACCAAGGTGAAGGACGGTAAGATGCACAACGACGCCGAGTCGAAGCGCAAAGACTTCAATGCCGACGACGTCCGCTTCACCACCAAGGGCGACACCGTTTACGCCACCATCCTCGCGTGGCCTGGTAACGGCAAAAAGTTCACCGTGCGTTCCTTTACTTCCGACGCCCTCACCGGCGTGAAAGGCGTCTCCATGATTGGCGCCGGCGACCTCAAGTGGTCGCAGGACGACAAGGGCATGCACGTCACCCTGCCTAAATCCGCTCCTGGTGATCACGCCTACGTGTTGAAAGTCACCCGCTAGGGTGATGTAACGATTCCTCCGCGGGATAGTCCCGCTTCAACGGACGGGCCGCGAGACTTCTCGCGGCCTGTTTGGTTTAGCCGGAGGTTCTCCGCTTGAGCTGAACGGTAAAAGTCACTGCTGGCTTGGCCCATTCCAGCCTCACTTCCACGGTAGCCGTTCCCCTTACCCATGAAATTCCCCCGCCTCGTTTCACTTGGTTGGCTGATCTCTGCTTTCCTCATCGGACCAGTCTCAGCCGATGATCGGCCCAACATCCTCTGGATCATCCCCGACGACATGTCGGCCCACTTTTCCTGCTACGGGGAAACTGCGATAGAAACGCCGCACCTTGATCGCATGGCCGCCAATGGCGTCATGTTCACCCGCGCATTCGTAACCGCGCCGGTCTGCTCCACCAATCGCTCGGCGTTTATCACCGGCATGTATCAAACCAGCATCGGTGCCCACCATCACCGCAGCGGCCGCGGGGAGATCAAGATTCACTTGCCGGAAGGAGTGGAGCTCGTGCCCCAGCTTTTTCAGGACGCCGGTTACTACACCTCCATTGCCGGCTGGCCGATTAATCCCCAGCGACTCGGCAAAACGGACTACAATTTCGAGTGGGATCAATCCGTCTATGATGGCTCGGACTGGTCGGGTCGGGCCGAGGGGCAACCGTTCTTCGCCCAAATCCAATCCCGGGGCGGCAAGCTCCGCGGCTCCAACTTCGAAGCCTATGCCCGTATTCGAGCCCGCGCCGAAACCGAGCTCGGCAGCTCCACCCCGGTCTCGGCCGTAAATCTCCCGCCCTACTATCCGCAGGACAATGCCGTGCTGCGCGAAGACTGGGCTGCCTACCTGGATTCGATCCGGCTCACCGATGCCATGATCGGCGAGGTCATCGACCGGCTGGAAGCCGAGGGTGAACTCGAAAACACGATCATCATTTTCATGACGGACCACGGCATCAGTCATGCCCGCGGCAAGCAGTTCCTCCATGAAGAAGGCGTGCACGTGCCGCTGGTGATCCAAGGCCCGAGCATCGAACGGGGAGCCGTGCGGACCGATCTCGTCGAGCACATCGACATCGCCGCACTTTCTCTGGCCGCCGCGGGCATCGAACTTCCCGCGACCATGCAGGCTCAGGACATTCTGGCCGCCGATTATCAGCCGCGAGAGGCCGTCTTTTCCGCCCGGGATCGCTGTGACGAAACCGTGGACTACCTCCGCATGGTTCGCACCGAGCGGTATAAATACATCCGCAACTACCTGCCGGAGCGACCTCACCTCATGCCCAATCGCTACAAGGATGATAAGGTGATCATCAAGGAGCTCCGCCAAGCCCACGCCGATGGTGAACTCAACGAGCTCCAGGACGACATCCTCTTCGCCCCCACCCGTGCCCCCGAAGAGCTCTACGACCTTCGCGACGACCCCTTCGAATTGAACAATCTGGCCGACGACCCGGCCCATGCAGAAACCCTGGCCAATCTGCGCCAGCGGCTGAAGGACTGGGAGGTCGCCACCAACGATCACGGTCGGGAAACCGAGGCGGAATACGACAGCGACATGATCCCCCAGATCGCGAAAGTGAAAAACAACCGCCCCGAGCAACTGGACACCATCATGAGCAACATCGACCTCATGAAGAAGTGGGATGCCGAAGGGAAATAGGTCCGCGCCCCAGCGCGAACTATCAAATCTCAATTTCCAAGTAACAAGAACGGCTCTCCAACCTTGAAATAGTGCGTCAGTTTTTGGGCCTTTTGTGGCCAACCAACACCTGCCTAGCCGGCTCCATTGATTTCAGATTTTCACCGTTTCAGTTTTCAGCATTTCCCCGAACCCAATCCCCACCCGCTGCCAGAATCACCCCTCCGCCCATTAACTGATTCAACGGCGGGCTGATTGCTCGACGCCCAGCCGTGCCTTGCTTCGAAGTGCTGTTTCGGTCCTGCTCGAAATCTCGCTTTACCCCATGAAGATTACCAACGTCATCCCCTACGTCGCGTGGATCGGAATCCGCAATCAACTCTTGGTCAAAGTCGAGACCGACGACGACACCTTTGGTTGGGGTGAGTCCGGACTTTCCGGCCGCGAGTTGGCGGTGGAAGGCGCCGTCAAACACTACCGCGAGTTCCTCATCGGCAAGGATCCCCGGCGCATCGGGGCCCTTTGGCAGGAGATGTATCGTTCGCAGTATTTTGAGGGTGGCCGCGTGCTCACCGCCGCCATCTCCGCCATCGATATCGCCCTCCATGATCTGGTGGCAAAATCCCTGAGTGTCCCGGTTTACCAGCTCCTCGGCGGCGCCCAGCGCGAGCGGATCGAGTGCTTCGCCTGCATTCCCAACAACATCCCCGCGGCCGACTACAAATCTCTCGCTCAAAAACTGGTTGATACCAAGTGGAACTCCCTGCGCACCGGTTTCGCCGCGCTCGAAGGAGGCGACTACTCCTACACCGACGGCAATGACACCACCTACGACGTGCGCGCCGCCGGCGTGGTCACTGCCCAGGGCGTCATCGATTGCCGCGAAGTCATGGGACCCGCCGCCATGATCGGCTGCGATGTGCATCACCGACTCACGGTGGCCGAAGCGGCGACGTGGTTGCAGCGGATGCCCTCAGGCACCCTCGATTACGTTGAGGAACCGATCCGTGACGAATCCCCCGAGGCCTACGAAGCGCTGCGCAAAATGACGGACGTCCCCTTCGCCATCGGCGAGGAGTTCTCGAGCAAGTGGCAGTTCAAACCCTACATCGAACGCAACATCCTCCAGTATGCCCGCATCGATGTCTGCAATGTCGGCGGGCTGACCGAATCCGTCAAAGTCGCGGCCATGGCCGAAGCGAATTACATCGACCTCCTACTGCACAATCCACTGGGCCCGATCTGCACGGCTGCGTCGGTGCACTTGGGCGCCGCCTCCGCCAACTTCTCGCACCTTGAGTCGCGCAGTTCGCCCACCGAGTCACTCGCCACCAGCGACGACGAAGTCTTCACCGCCCGCCTCCCCATGGAGGGCAATGGCTACCCGCTTCCGACCGGTCCGGGGCTGGGGGTCGAGGTGAACGAAGACGCCCTCAAAAACATGACCTACCAGTCCTGGGAGCCTCCCCGCCTCTGGAAACCCGACGGGAGCTATACGAACTGGTGAGAGTAAAACTCTCACCAGTTCGAAGTATCAAATTTCAAGTTCCAAGTAACAAGAGCCCGAACCACGCCACCGCACCCTACCGACAGGCGCCCGAAGCCCTTTGGGGTCATACCGCCAGTCTCGCCGAAGCCTCGGCGAAGGCGGGCGTGCTGACGGCTCAATCGTAATTCGTAAGTCGTAAATCGTAAATCCCATGTCTTCTCCCCGCACCCGCAAACGCTTCATCGTCCTCGCCGTGCTGTTTGGCTGCGTGTGGATCAATTACATGAACCGCACCAACATCTCCATCGCCGGCACCACCATGCGGGACGACCTCGGGATCGATCCGCTCAAGATGGGGCTCATCTTCTCCGCCTTCAGCTGGACCTATGGTTGGCTGCAGATTCCCGCCGGTGCGTTGGTCGACGTGTTTCGCACCCGGCGATTCTACGCAGTCATCATGTTTTTCTGGTCGGCCATGACCGCCCTCACGGGGTTCGCGAACTCTCTCGTCTCCCTGATCGGGTTGCGACTCGGATTGGGCCTATTCCAAGCCCCATCTTATCCGGCGCACAACAAGATGGTGACCCGTTGGTTCCCCACCAATGAACGCGCCTCTGCCATTGCGGTCTACACTTCCGCTCAATTCCTGGTCCTCGCCTTCATGCCCATCATTTTTGTGTGGATGATGAATGCCGTCACCTGGCGCGGTCTCTTCATCATCACCGGTATCGTCAGTATCAAGTACGACTACATAGTCATTACCTGCACCTGCTTCAGTGTAGTGGCCGAATTGCTCAACCAGAATGATGACATCATCGCCGCCGTTTCCATATATGAAACCGAAATGCGCGCTTTCATTTGCTGGATCAAGGTCGGGAACGGTGATGGTGTCCGCGCCATTTGAACCTGCAAACATGGTACCCAATTTTGAAAACTTGTCGGGATCCACGACCAGATCCATCCAATTTGTGTACCGGACGTCGTCACTGGACTCACCCACGCCCATCCATTTGATCATTTCAATATCAGGGGAACCATTGGTACTGCCAACATTGGTCGTATGGCCATACCGATTTGTTTGGGTCAGAGTCACCCCGTCCCAAACAAGGTTCCACTCTTGGTACTCGCCCGCGTAACGGTAAATGATCAGGGTATCATCACCGCCCGCATCGGTAATCGTCACCGTATCCCCGGTCCGTCCGTCGACCGAAAATACGTCATCGCCAAGCCCGCCTTCCAAGGTATCATTCCCAGTACCACCATGGAGTGCGTCCGCACCTGCGCCGCCGTCCATATCGTCGTCACCTTCGTAGCC
>CAKZMS010000659.1 GCA_937128785.1 uncultured Opitutaceae bacterium
CGTCTCCTCCTCGATTGGTTGCATCGCTCCGTATCGGCTGACTCGGATACTCCGGCGCGGCGCATCACTCAGCGGCTGCCAACCCGTCGCACTCGGCTGCCCGAGGCTCAACCAGAGCTCGCCACCACCGGCCACATCCAGCGAACCATTCGGGGCAATTTCGATGGCCCGGCAATTCGTCGTAGCTTCACCTACCTCAAGAACCACCGCCAACGTTTCCTGCCAGAGGCTGGTATCTGCTTCCAAGTCGACCACGCCTACCGTACCGGGCAATCGCACCGAATCGGCGATGAGTTGCCAGCCTCCCTCATCCTCAACCGCCACGCCCAACACCCGCCGGGAGGATGCCGGAGCAGTGGCATCATCCACCACTACGAGAGCTGCATTTTCACCACGCAGTGCCGCCTGAGCACGAGTCGCCGCGAATTGGCTCATCACCATATTCTGGGCGGCGGTCAATGAAGCGCCATCACCTCCTCGACTGAGGCCCACGCCAATGATGGTGGCCACCACCGCCATCACCCCAATAACCACCAGCAACTCGACCAAAGTGAATCCCTGCCGGGAGTGAGAGGTCGGTGGCGCCGGGGTTTTCATCAACGCCAGCTGAGAACAAGATCGGTCTCATCGCGCCCATTCCCAGCCGAGTAAAAGACCACCCCGGCGCGGACGCCGGTAGGCGGAATGGCTTCGGGTAACGCGGTCGGAGTGAGGCCTGCCCGCTCCGCCCCATCCACCGACACCCAGGATCCTGTATCACTGGAATCGATACGGCCGTCACGATTGGAATCCACCCGCACGGCAATGTCCCGATTACCGAAGGCATCGACGAGATCCGTGCCGGATTCATCGAGGTCGCCCGTGGCGAGCGCATAAAAGGAAAGCCCCTTGCGGTTGCCCCAAGTCCCGCTACCGCGAACCGAACTGCCCGCCAGGGTCTGCCCCGTGAGCTCGGCGGCGAAGCGCTCGGCGGTCACCTTCCCGTCGATCGCTATGTCGGGGTAGAAACCGTATTCCTGTCGATAAAGCTCCATGGCGGCCGCCCATTGATTGAATTGCGCCTTGGTCGCGGCGCGATCGGCCGCGATTCGGGCGCCTCCAACCGTGGGGATAATGATAGCCGCCAGTATACCGAGCACCGCGATGACCGTGAGGAGTTCAATGAGGGTAAAACCGCGGGCGGCAGGGTCCGGTTTCATGGCCAGAGATTTAAAGTCCTAGCAGGATGTTGTCCAAATTTTCATCGGCATTTTTAGCCCATACTCCGGAAGGATCTTGGGGTAGGTGCAGGCCATCGGGGCCAAGAGAATACAGGCGATATCCCTGGCGGACGCCGGACTGATAGTTCTGGTAGTGATAAGGCTGTCCCCACGGATCGATCAATTGCGTCGCGGTATCATCCAGCGAGAGCCCGGCCAGGGTGACAAATGGCCGGCGGTTATCCGCGCCGCCATCGGGCGTGCGACGGCCACTCAGGGCGTCAAACAAGGCCTCCGCCTCACCATCGATATCAGGGTAGGCTCCATAGGCGGTGCGATACTGCTCTAACGCGGTCGCCAGAACGGCCAATTCGGCACTGGTCCGTTCGTGAGCCGCCCGCTCCCGGGCTCCGCCGGAAATACTGAGCGTCAAGGTTACCAGCACCGCGACCACTGCGATGACAACCAGCAGTTCGATCAGGGTGAACCCGCGCCGGTCTGGTCGGAGCATAGGTGGCAACGAAACAACTGGCATCGACCTGAAAAACTGTGTCCAACCCGGGCCGGTGTCAGTCTTCAATCACCCTGCGGCGTTAAATTACTAGACAATGTAGCGCCGTGCTTTAGTCGGCGTCTGAAAGTGCCGGCTAAAGCACGGGACTACGCCTGACATCCACCGTTTCTCTAGTCTTCGTCGGCCTGCAGCGCTGCGACGACCGTGAAGTCTTCGAGCGTCGTGGTGTCGCCTTTGACCTTACCGCCACCAGCAATCTCCTTGAGGATGCGGCGCATGATCTTGCCGGAGCGCGTCTTGGGCAGACCCGCGGCAAAACGCACCACGTCGGGTTTGGCAATGGCACCGATCTCTTTACCGACATGATTGCGCAATTCATCCTTCAAATCGTCGGAGGGTTCGTTGCCGGTCTTGAGTGTCACGAACACGACCAGCGACTGGCCCTTGACGTTCGGCCACAGCGCGCGCAGCTGTTCCCGGATCTCGCGCTGAACCAAATGGCCCAGCCGGGTCGACGTGTAAAATCGG
>CAKZMS010000660.1 GCA_937128785.1 uncultured Opitutaceae bacterium
CCTCAATTCATATCCGAAATTTCCTCGACTGCATAAAGTCCCGGGAAAACCCGGTCTGCAATTCCACCGTGGTCCGTTATGGTCACATGGCGAGTTTCGCGGCGGCCGCGGCTTGGAAACTGGGCCGGAAGGTGACGTTTGATCCAGTGAGCGAAACGTTCCCCGGTGACGAAGAAGCCAACGCGACGATCCCCTACACGCGTCGCGCGGGCTACACGATCTGAGCCGAGGCAGACCAAACGGCCGTGCCGTGCGGTAGCGGGCAATGGTGAACGCCGGCTAAAGCACGGCGCTACTTACCCAACAAAAAACCGAACCTCGAAGGGCTCGGTTTTTTGGGGAAATTGATTAGGGTTACTTACCCAGCTCCTCGAATTTCGGCGTCAGATAGGCGGCGCAACTATCGAGGGAAGCCAGTTCGGGATAATCGGCTTCGGGCACCTCGATGTTGTGGCGTTTGCGCAGCTCCATGACGATATCGAGGAAATCCATCGAATCGAGTTCGAGCTGATCGCGCAGGCGCACATCAGGCTTAACATTGCTAAGGTCTTCGTCGGGAGCGACATCGGCAATAATGTCGAGCACAACCTGCTTGGTATCTTCTTTGGTCATTGGCGAAAAACGGAAATCCTAGGCGGTGAATCGCTTCACGATCAATGTGGAATTTATTCCGAGCATGCCAAACGAGTTATTAAGAATTGCGTCAACTTTTTCGACCTTGGCCGGGGTATTGAGCACGAGACCGGGTATATCACACTGGGGATCAAGGTTATCCACGTTGATGGAGGGATGCACCGTGAGGTCTTCAAACGACGGAATGTTTCCGGCTAACTCCAGCGCCCCAGCAGCTCCCATCGCATGACCGATAAAACTCTTGGTATTGTTGATGTGGGTATCGGGGCAGTTTTCACCAAACACTTCCCGCAGAGCCCCACATTCCTGGATATCGCCCTGTGGCGTGGCGGTGGCGTGGGTGTTCACGATGTGGATGTCCGCTGGCTCCATTGCGGCTGACTTCAACGCCTGGCGTACACACTCGGCCTGGCGGGTCGGATTGGGTAAGACGTAATCGCTGGCGTCGCTGTTGACGCGGTAGCCGCCGATTTCCCCGTAAATGCGAGCGCCACGCTTTTGCGCATCTTCCAGGCGTTCCAGCGTGTAGAGGGCGCCGCCCTCGGCGATTACGATGCCGTTGCGATCCTTGTCGAACGGACGGGAGGCCTTGGCCGGGTCCTCGTGCGTCGCCAACGCCCCTTGGGATTTAAATCCAGCAAAGATGCCGAAGGTGTGAATACTTTCGCTGACCCCGCCACAGATGGCCAAATCGACCTCGCCGAGCCGGAGCATCTGCGTGGCATGGATGAGTCCCATGTTTCCCGCAGCACAGGCTGCGCCGATACAATAGGCCGGGCCGGTGATGCCCAAATTCAAGGAGACCTCACCCGCGGGGTTGTTCGCGACGGTGCGGGGATTGTGGTAGTGCGACCAATACTTCGTGTCGTAATCGAACTTGGAGATCGCGTAGATTTCATTCTCGGTCTCGACGTTACCGTGCTCGGTCGTGCCGACATAAACCCCGACCCGATCCCGCTCGACGCCCTCCCAGTCAATTCCGCTGTCGGCCACTGCTTCGCGCGCACAGTAGATCGAAATAGAGCCGGCCCGCGTCCCTACCCGCACCTCCTTGCGCTTCTGATATTTCAGGGGATCAAAATCACAAACGCCGGCCAGAGACTGCCCCATGTAACGCACGTCGAACGGCTGCACTCCCGAGACTCCATTGAGCAAATTCTCCCGATATTCCGACAGGGAATTCCCGTTCGGAGCGGTGAGTCCGATACCAGTGATGACGATGCGTGGGGGTTCAAAAGACATGGCAGAACAAAAACCGCTAGCCATCCCAGCCCACATGGCAATACAAGCCTCATCATGAATGTTCTCGTCGTAGGAGGAGCCGGCTACATCGGAAGCCATTGTGTGCGTCAATTACAGGCCGCCGGACATCGGCCGGTCGTTTTGGACAACTTGGTTTTTGGTCACCGCCCGGCGGTATCATCGGATATCCCGTTCTACGAAGGCGACTTGGGGGATCCCGACGTAGTTGGCCCCATTTTGATCGATGAGAAGATCGATCTGGTCATGCATTTCGCGGCATTTGCCTACGTAGGAGAATCGGTCACCGATCCGCTGAAATATTATTTCAACAACGTGGTCGGAACCCTGCGTCTATTGGAAACCATGCTCTCCGAAGGCGTGACGAAATTCGTGTTTTCGTCCACCTGCGCGACGTTCGGAGTCCCGGAGCGCATGCCGATCACCGAGGACTTGCCGCAAGCGCCCATCAATCCCTACGGCCAGACCAAGCTGGATATTGAAAACGCACTCAAGGCTCTGGCCCACGCGCACGGCCTCAGTTTTGCGGCATTTCGCTACTTTAACGCCGCTGGTGCGGCCGAAGACGCCACCATCGGCGAACGGGCAGGCCCGGGTTTCTCGGCCGAGGAGATCACCGGCGCGGTGGAGCGTCTGGTCTATGCCTATCTTGACCTGCGTGACAGCGCCGAGGAGACCTTCCTGGAGGCCTATACCCGTCTGGGCATGGAGCCCT
>CAKZMS010000661.1 GCA_937128785.1 uncultured Opitutaceae bacterium
TCCCTGGAGCTGCGTGCTATTCTTGGCAGATGACCCTGCCGCTCGCCGATTACACGGTTCTTGACCTGACCATAGCCCGTGCCGGGCCGACCGCGGTTCGCCTGCTGTCGGACTGGGGGGCCAATGTCATTCGGATTTATGACTGGAGCGATACGGCTGATCACACCGCGTTTCTCGATGCCTGTTATAACGACGGGGTGGACCCGATCTATGTGCTGATCAACCGCTGGATCGATCCCAATACCAATTGGGGAGACGAGAGTGCAATTGGGGCAATTGAGCAGACGTTTCTTAACATCGACCGGGAGCTCGGATCCCATCCAGCCGTGCTGGCGATTGTGCTGGGCAACGAGGCCAACATCTACAACGGCAACGGCGACAATCCCGCGTTCTGGGGCGCGATGAACCGTCTGGCCGCGGCGATCAAGACGCAGACGCCCAGCCGCCTCACGTCGGTCGCCATCACGGATGCGATTCCCCAGGTGGCAGCCCATGATGCGTCGCTACCGAGTTTGGATTTCTGGAGTGTGCAGACTTACCGTGGGGTGACCCATGGGACCTTTTTCACCGAGTATGCGGCGGCCTCAACGAAGCCACTGGCGATTACGGAGTTTGGTATGGATGCCTTCGATCATCAGGCTCAGGCCGAGTATCCCAATAACGCGGAGTTTGTCGGCCAAACGGTGGCGGGGCTATGGCGGGAGATCGCCGCCAACCGCGAGGTGTGCGTCGGCGCAGCGGTTTTTGCGTTTAGTGACGAGTGGTGGAAATCGCAGGGCGGCTCACCCTCGGTTCAGGATGCCGGGGGATTTCCCATCGGGCTACCCGATGGGTTCGCCAATGAGGAATGGTGGGGACTGTATCGCATCACCGACAACGGGGCCGGACTCGACATTCTCGAACCTCGAGCGACAGTGGCGGCCTTGCAGGAAGCGTGGGCGGTTTCGGTCGAGCCGGAACCAGCGGAAAGTCTTGCGGTGCTCATCCCGCCGGTAAGTCAAACCATCGTGCCGGCGGGTGCCGTCACGTTTACCGTCACGGTGACGGGCGCGGCGGAAGGAGCCACGGTGACCTATCAGTGGCTCAAGGAAGGAGTGGCGATTTCTGGCGAAACTTCGGCCGCGCTCTCGATGACCAACCTCAGTTCAGCCCAAGACGGCGCCTACAGCGTGCGAATCAGCGACGGCGCTAGCACCGTCACCAGCTCGTCCGCCCGATTGCTGGTCGCGATACCGGAACCGGGCCGACTGAAAAATCTCTCGGTCCGTAGCCGCTCCGGTGCGGGGGCGGATGCCTTGGTGGCCGGTTTTGTCGTCGCTGACGGCTCGGCCGATGTGTTGGTCCGCGGGGTGGGGCCCGAGTTGGCCAACTATGGCGTGACCGGCGTCTCGCCCGATCCGGAACTGCAACTTTACACCGGTCAGACGCCCGGAGCCTTCAACGAAGACTGGGGCAGTGACGCGGCCGCCAACGCTTCGGCGGCTGCGGCAGTCGGGGCATTTCCGCTCACGGCCGATTCCCTCGACGCCGCCATTCTGGCCAGCGTGGACGGTCCCCGTTCCGTGCACTTGCGCGATGAGACCCCGGGGGTGGCTCTGGCCGAAGTCTATGAAGTGGGATCCAATCTGGGGCGACTCGTAAACGTCTCTGCCCGCACCACGGCGGGCACCGGAGCGGACGTTTTGGTGGTGGGGTTTGTGATCGATGGAAACGTGCCGAAGCGCCTCCTGCTGAGGGGAGTCGGACCCACGCTGGCCACGTATGGGGTGCAGGGAGCGTTGGCAGATCCGGTGCTCAAGCTTTTCAACTCCAGCCAGGAGATCGTGGTGGAAAACGATGACTGGAATCCCGCTGTCGTGGCGGCGGTTGCGCAAGAAGTGGGCGCGTTTGCGCTGGACGAAGGCAGTGCCGATGCGGCGTTGGTCTATACCGTGGTGCCCGGGGCTTTTACCGCCCAGGTCAGTGGTGCCGACGGCGCCAGTGGTGTCGCCCTGGTGGAAGTCTACGAGGTGCCCTAGCCCGATGAACCCTGGATTCGGTCAGTGCGTTAGAGCCGAGTCAGGTTTTGTGAGATCCGGGTGATCGGTGAACCAGCCGTCGACTCCGACAGCGTGCAAAGCTCCCATCAAGCCGGCCAACGTAGGGAAAGCGTCGGGTAGGGAATCGGCGCGCACGGTGAAGGGGTGGACTTCCATTCCGATAGCGTGGGCGTCGGCCACCAACGATGTGGGCGGTTCATTCGGTGCGAGGACCACGAAGTCGAGATGAGGTCCGATGCCTTGGGCGTAGGTGGCGACTTCGGCGAGACCTTCGGGTGTGCGCATCGCTTCGTAGTCGGCGGTGGATTCATTCCATTCCGTTTTGCCGATGAGCTGAACCAGTCGGAGGCGGGTTTTGAGTTCGAAGCGGAGGCGCTTGAGCTCAGCGGGATCAAAGCACTGCACGAAGACGGGGTCGTTGGCTTCGCGGTAGCCGTAGCGATCGAGGAGCGCGAGCAGAGCGGTTCCGGGGTCTTTCCCTTCGACGGCGTGCCACGCGGGCTTCTTGATTTCCGGATAGATCCCGACGGTCCGGCCGGTGCTTTGGTTGAGACCCTGGATCAGCTGAATCTGATCCTCCATGCGACATAGCCGAACGGGACCGGGCTGGAGTGGGAAACGATCGGGGTATACGCGCTCCCCAGTGGTTACGTTTATGCGTTCGTTCACCTCGAGGGTCTTCAGTTCCGCCCAATCGAAATCGATAGCGTAGAACCGTCCGTCGTCCCGGGCACGGTCGGGAAATTTTTTTGCTACATCCGTCGTGGTCTCGAGATGGATGTCGTGCAGCACCACCAACTCACCGTCGCGCGACATCACCAGATCCTGTTCAATGTAGTCCGCCCCGAGGGCATGCGCGTAAGCGGCCGACGCCAAAGTATGCTCGGGCAAGTAGCCCGATGCCCCGCGGTGGGCGATGACGATGGGAGCAGCCGCAGCCATGACCAAGGGGCTGAGTAGAAACAGAAGCGATATCGAGTTTCGAAGCATGGCGCAGTTGCAGCGAGTTAATTGGACCAGTTTCGTGGCTACCACCCCACTTCGGCAACCCTCCCTCGTAAAGCTTGGGCAACGTTGCCCGGGAGAATCATAGGACCAACGGAGTGCGCATCATGTCGCGGGCGACCGCAATAAGCTCCCGCTTTTCTTCCAGACTCAATTGGAGCGGCAACTGGGCCAAGCCAATCAGACGCCGGAGTATTTCGGCTCCGGCAAAACCCGACACCAGAGCATGGTCCAACCTGCCTGCTTGCAGATACCCCTCCAGACCTCGCTGAATTTCGGTCATGGGCGTCTGCGCCATCAAGAGGTGTCCAATCATCACGCCCAGGTCGAATTCGGCGTGTCCCAAGTAAGCGAATTCCGGGTCGATGATCTGGATACCCTTGGCGGTCTGCAGCCAACTGCCGGGATAAAAATCACCATGGATCAAAACCGGACCCGTTCCGAGATAGACCTCGCCTAGTTCCCGGAGTTGGGCCTGGAAGGCGGAGTCGTCGATTATCGGGTGGGCGAGGGCACTCAGGCCAGCCTGCACGGAGTCGAGGTCGAATCCATTGTCCGATCGAAACGGCAGGTCGAAGATATGGGCATGGTTGAGTTGTTTCAGCTCTTGATTGGTCGGAAATTCCGCCGGGTCGGCATCCAGTGAACAGCGGTGTAATTCAGCCAGATAAGCGAACAAATCGCGGATGTCCCGCGTCGGCATGGTGTGGTTCGATTGATAAATCGAAGTGAGGTCGGAACCGGCCCCGAGGTCCTCGATGATCATTACGAGATGCTCGGCGTTGTTCGCCAGCAGCGCGGGCGACCAATTTTTGAAAACCGGATGCTGCGAGGTAAATCGATAGTAGGCCGCCTCGGCGGCGAGGCGTTCGACGGGGGCGGCGATCTGCGGATACTTTTCCACCCAAGGGCGACTCTGTTTGAGAATGAAGGACTGCTGGGTGGTCACCACACGCAGGACGAAGTTCATATTCCCCTCGCCGGGTTTTTCGGTGCGCACGATGGACTCGCCGGACCGGAGGAGATCCAGAGATCGGAGCAGGGGTTCGAGCCCATCGAGTTGGCCCGCCGCGAGAAAGGTAGCGTGCGGAACCTGGGTGTTAAACTGGGAAGCGAGATCGTTCACCACGGTCAAAAGGGCAGACACATGCTAGAGAAGCAAAACCGATAAAGTTTCCAGCTCCATTCTAAATTGTGCGGGAAGTGGTTCAAACGAAGGAGAGGGGTGACGCGATTCCATTGGAGGTCGGGTCAGCCTCTTGATCCAGCCGGGACAGTAAGGGTGGTGCAGTGAATAAATCCCATGTCTGCCACCATGGCATCGCAATTGACCCACTGGATTTTGGCTTGGGGCCAGACCTGGCGAAGAGCCTGGGTCACCTGGGCTTCCCATTTCTGCAGTCGTTGCACTTCGTCCCGATCGGAGGAGGTGAACCGGGGAACGATGAAGGTTTGGTCTCCGGACTCGTTGTGGAGAAAGACACTGTTCAAATATGACCGGTAGCGGGTGACCGACTCGGCGTGCACGCGGAAGTAGTCTCGCAGGCTCATTTGTCCATACCGGCGGAGAATGGCATCGAAACCTTCGAAGGTGCGAAAGTCGCTGAGCCCCGTTTCTTTTTGCACCTGTTCAAACACGACTTGGGCCAGCTGATCCTTTTCAGCGGGCCCCAGCTCATCGTAGATCTGGGCCGTCAGGATTTTTTGTTCAAGGGCGACAACCCGGACGAATTCGTCCCGGGCTTCCTCGAGGATCTCCCCGGCGGAATTGAACAGGATCGAAGGCATCGGCACCTTCAGAATGCGGTAGTGGGGAAAATGACGGCGCAGGTAGTCTTCGTTCCTTTTCAAGGTCTTCTGCACGTTGTCGATCAGGGCCGACTGATAGCGATTGAGGGGGACGGTTTGCTGCGGTTGGTAGTCCGGTAGCAGCAGGGTCTCTTCATCTAGAAATTTGAGGATCATATCCAGATGATGCACCGTGCTTCCGGGCAGGGCTTCGAGGATGTGGACGTGTTTGGCCCCGAAGTAGCTTTGGAACAGGCGCTGCAGTTCGGCGCGGTCTCCGCCATTGCGGGCCAAGGTGCGCGTGGAAACAAAAACGTTGCCCTGACCGTCGGTGACGAAATCACCGCCGTCCATGGACAGCGGCGGTCGGGTGATCTGGACGGGGCGGTCAATGTGCCGCTGCAGGTGGGCGACAAGATCGGCGGGCATGGCATCTCCCTGCATGGTGAAAAAGACCCTTTCCGGATCCTGCTTCTGCTGCAGCTCCCCTTCCCATTGCCACATCAGATCCCGGTAGACGAAGTCAATGGCCACCAGATTCTCCTCTCGGTCGAATCCGAATACCGGACCAAAATCGCGGGTCCATCGCATCAGGTCCCGGGAGTCGACGAAGTGGGTTCGCGACAAAATGGTGTCGGCTGCCGGATGTTGCTCCAGTTGGGCCAGAAAATGGGCGTAGGCCTTGTGATGATTGAGTTCGCCCAGCACGTAGATATCCACCACCGGGCTGGCGGCGGCCAGTAAATCGATCTGGTAGCGGGCGACCCTTGAATGGGTACGGCTCTCGTTAAAACTGATGCTCATCACCAACGCCCGCTGAGGCTCCCATTCATTGGCCAACCGGGATAGGGGGACAGGGGGAGTGTAACGAAAAAACGACTCCGCGCTGGGTAAGCCAGCGAGCGAGGGGGTTTCAACCGGTGGGGCAGATGCGTTTTCAGTCGGTCGGGCAAAATGTCCGACTATTACAATGCCCGTGGTTGCCAAAAAAATGGCGGTGAGAGCCCAACTTCTCCGACGAAGAAGATGCAAAAGATTCATGTGAGGAGGTAGCC
>CAKZMS010000662.1 GCA_937128785.1 uncultured Opitutaceae bacterium
CCCAGACTCCGTTGTCCGTGCGCGCGACCGAAACGGGTAAGCTGCTGGTGGTGGATGATGATCACCTCAATCGCGAGATGATCGCCCGTCGGTTGGAGCATATGGGATTTAAGATTGTGCTCGCCGCCGATGGTTTGGAAGCCCTCGCCGCTCTGCGGCGGGAAGCGTTTGATTTGGTGCTGCTCGATGTGCTGATGCCCGAGCTCGACGGTTTCGAAACGCTCGAACGCATCAAGGCCAATGACAGCTGGCGCACCATCCCGGTGGTCATGCTCAGTGCCTTGGATGATGCCGATAGCACGGCGCGCTGCATCACCGCGGGAGCGGAGGACTACGTACCCAAGCCCTTTAATCCGGTCGTGTTGCGGGCTCGTATCAATGCTTCGCTCGAAAAGAAGCGTCTCCGCGATCAGGAGGAGCGCTACCTGGAGCGGATCAAGCAAGAGCAGGCGAAGTCGGAACAGTTGCTCCTCACCATTTTGCCCGACGCGATTGCCACGCGTTTGAAATCCGGCGAGCGCAACATTGTCGACGAAGTGAGTGCGGCGTCCGTGATGTTCATCGACATCGTCGGATTTACCGCGATCGCCGCGCAGACCAAACCTGACAGCACGGTTTCGTTGCTCAACAAACTCTTTAGTTCCTTCGACTCGCTGGTCGATGTGCATGGCCTTGAAAAGATCAAGACGATCGGTGACGCCTACATGGCTGTGGCCGGTGTGCCCAACCCGGCCGAAGACCACGCCTTGCGGGCGGCCCGGATGGCTCTCGCCGTGCAGAAGGCTCTGATGATTTTCAACAAGAACAACGGGGTCGAATGGTCCGTGCGCATGGGTATCCACAGCGGTCCCCTGATGGCGGGCATTATTGGTTCGCGGAAGTTCGCCTACGATCTGTGGGGCGATACGGTCAATTTGGCCAGTCGCCTGGAATCCCAAGGGGAGGCAGGTCGCATTCAGATTTCGGAAGAGACCTCCAAGCTGATTGCGGAGGAATTCAGCGTGTCGCCCATCGGCATGGTGGATATCCGCAACCGGGGAGAAATCCCGGTCTTCAAGATCGACGGCGCCAAACTGGGCGCCCGCTAAGAAAGCCCCACCTTTCCGTTCTGTAAGGTTCCGGCAAGGTCGGAGCAAGGGAGCCGTGGTAAGTTGCGAGAACGACAACTCTCGTTACTTTCCATTATGAACCGTTCCCGAACTCAATTTTTTGCCAATTCCCGCGTGCTGCGGGGGAGCCTCGTGATCGTGGCGGCTGCCGCTCTGGGCTGGACCGTGGCTGCGGTCGCCGACGATCACACCCAGGAAGATGAAGTCGACGTCGTCATCGACGCGACCCCGATCGATCGCACCAATGGCCAGTTTATGCCCGTCAGTTTCGCCCCGATCGTGCAGGAGGTGGGGCCGGCCGTGGTTCAGGTTAGCGTGATCGCCGAAGCCGAAAACGTTTCGGACAACCTGCCATCCTGGATGGAGGATCCGCGGTGGCGTCGATTCTTCGGTGTTCCCGACGACTACGAGGAACGCATGCCCCGCCGGCAGGAGCGCGGCGCCGGCTCCGGCGTCATCGTCAGCTCAGATGGCTACATTTTGACCAACAACCATGTGGTCGCCAACGCCGTCGAGATTGAGGTCAGCCTCTCCGACCGCCGCGAAGTTTCCGCCGAGATCATCGGCACCGACCCGGACACCGATCTCGCGGTCATCAAAATTGATCTGACCGATCTTCCCGCGGTCACCATCGCCGATAGCGACAATCTCGAAGTCGGCGACACCGTCCTGGCGGTTGGCAACCCGTTCGGTCTCGGCCAAACGGTCACCAGCGGCATCGTCAGCGGTTTGGGCCGCGCCACGCTGGGTTTGGGCTACGAAGACTTCATTCAGACCGACGCCGCCATCAATCCCGGCAATTCTGGCGGAGCGCTTGTTGATTCCCAGGGCCGCCTGGTGGGCATCAACACCGCCATCCTCAGCCGCAGCGGAGGTTTTATGGGCATCGGTTTCGCCATCCCGTCCAACCTCGCGCACAACATCATGCAGCAGCTTGTCACCTACGGTGAGGTGACCCGTGGCTTCCTCGGGTTCTCCGGCCAGGACCTCACCCGTGAGATGGCTCCGAGCTTCGATCTGGACGAAGATCAGCGCGGCACTCTGGTGCTGGAAGTGAATGAAGACACTCCTGCCGAGCGATCCGGTTTGCAGCATGGCGACATCGTCACGCACATGAACGGCCGTCGTTACGAGAGCTTCCGCGAACTACGCTTTGCCATCGCCGATGTGCGGCCGGGCACCGACATCACCCTGACCATTATCCGCGACGGGGAAGAGATGAAACTCGAAGCCACGGTCGGTAGTCGGGACGAAATCGACGGCGAAGCCGCGATTGAAGAAGACGAGAGCGCCCTCGAAGGTGTGACGGTCAGCGACATCGATCCGCAGGCCCGCCAGCGCTATGGCATCCAGAGCCGCGTTCAGGGTGCGCTCGTGGTGGATGTGGACCGCGACTCCGCTGCTGCCCGCGCCGGACTGCGTCCCGGTCATGTCATCGTTGAGATCAACCGCGAGCGAGTCCGCGATGCGGAGGACGCGGTGGAACTGACCGAGACCCGTTCGGAAGACGGTCGCACGCTCCTGCGGATCTACAGCGCCCGCTTCGGTTTCCGCTACATCCAAGTCATCGAAGACGGACGATAGTCTCAAAAAACGCCCACTGGCGGGAATGTCCGCCGGTGGTGCTCTCTCCCACTTAGCAGAATTTGTTCATAGTTAGTATTGGTGTTAGGTCATAATCCGTCCCGGTTTGGATGTCCGTTTTCAAGCGATGCATCCTGACCGGGACGGTTTCATTTCGGCCTGACTCCGTAACCCGGATTGGTGCAGGATTGTTCCCGTGCGTATTTTAATCGTCGAAGATGATGCCAAGATTGCCTCCTTTGTGGTCAACGGCCTGAAGCAGGAAGGCTATGCCGTGGATCACGCGGCCGACGGCGATACCGGTCTGACCCTCGTGGAAACCACGACCTACGACGCGGCGGTGGTGGATGTCATGCTGCCGGGACTGGACGGGCTCTCGCTGGTGAAGCGTTTGCGGCTGAGCCTGCCGGAACTGCCGGTGCTGTTTTTGAGCGCCCGGTCCACCGTCGAAGACCGCGTGAAGGGGCTGCAGGCGGGAGGGGATGATTACCTGACCAAACCCTTCGCCTTTGCGGAGCTTTCGGCACGGCTGCAGGCACTCTTGCGCCGGGCTACCCGCATACCGGAAGCCACCCGCCTCACGGTGGGCGACATCGTGCTCGATCTCGTTTCCCGGCGGGTCCAGGTCGGGGCCGAAACCGTGGACCTGCAACCGCGGGAGTTCGCTTTGCTGGGTTATCTGATGCGGCATCCCGGCCGACCGGTCACGAAGACCATGATCTTGGAGCACGTTTGGGATTACAGCTTCGATCCCCAGACCAACGTGGTGGACGTGCTGGTTTCGCGCCTGCGGAGCAAGGTGGATCCCGACAAAACGCGGATCGAGACCGTGCGCGGCGTGGGATACATATTACATGGCCGGGATTAAACAGATCCGGCGGACGCTGGCCTGGCGTTTCAGCCTGTGGTTCGCCGGTTGGTTTACGGTGGGTTTCGTCGCGATTTTCGCGCTGCTCTATTGGTTGCTGGGGCGCCAGATCGAAGCCCGGGACTACGAGGACCTTCAGCAGCGCCTGCAGCAGTATTCGACGGTGTTGACCCAGAGCGGCGTGCGGGGGCTGCAACGTCGTATCGCCGAGGACAGCCAGCAGCCGAACGTCCGGTCATTGTTTTTAAGACTGGTCGGACCGGGGGGGAGTCAGGTTTGGGGCAAGATACCGCCCGATTGGCTGGAGTCCGACGAAGAAGTCGTGCGCGTGCCGGATGGTTGGGGTCGTTGGCAGGAACGCACGATCTCGCGGGTGCGCATCACGCGGGATGCGGAACGCGATCTGGCGATCGTATCGCAGAAGTTTCCCGGCAACATGCTGCTCCAGATCGGGCGAGCCACCGATAGTCGTGAGGCGTTGATGCAGCCCCTGCGCAGTGTATTTGGCTGGGTCGGCGGCTTGGTGGTGGTGATGGGATTTGGTGCGGGCTACGCGACCGCCCGTCGGGCCACGCGCCCGTTACGCGAGGTGGTCGAAACCGCGCGCTCAATCATCACGACCGGAAACCTAGGGGCCCGCGTGCCCTCGCCAAAAACCGACGACGAGGTCGCCGAGCTGGTGCGCCACTTTAACAGTGTATTGGATAAAAATACGGCCTTGCTCGCGGCCATGCGCGAGACCCTGGACAACGTGGCCCATGATCTGCGGACCCCGTTGGCGGGTTTGCGGCTGTCCGCCGAGTCGGCCTTGCAACGTCCCGGGATGGATCAGGCCACGGGCGAGACGTTGGGCGATGGCATCGAGCGCAGTGATCAGGTGCTGGCGCTGTTGCGGGCGTTGATGGAGATTTCAGAAGCCGAGGCCGGCATGTTGAAGCTCGAGAAAGTGCCTTGTGACCTGGGTGAGATCACGCGACATGCCGCGGAGCTTTACGAAGAGGTGGCCGAGGCCGCGGAGGTGAAGTTGACCATCAACATCGATGGGGCTGTCCCTATTCTGGGTGATCCGACCCGACTGAGGCAGGCGGTTGCCAATCTCGTCGACAACGCCATCAAATATACGCCCCCCGGGGGCGAGGTTCGCGTGATGGCTGTGCGGCATGCCAGTGCGGCCGTCATGCGGGTACAGGATAACGGCCCGGGAGTTCCAGAGGACGAACAGGCGCGGATTTGGGAGCGGTTGTATCGGTGTGATGCCAGTCGCACGGAAAGTGGACTCGGTTTGGGATTGAGCATGGTACGAGCGATTGTGCAGGCGCATGAAGGCGAAGCTCTGGTCAAGGACGCCCCGGCAGGTGGCGCGATTTTTGAGCTTCGATTGCCGGTCTGAACAATCGGATTTGCGGCGGGCGGGAAGAAAGGACTGGGTTGAACGCTCCCGCGTTGGTCCATGCTCGATTCGATCCAAGTTATCATCCCCGCCCTCGATGAAGAGGAAACCATCGGCCCGGTGGTGGAATCCCTGCGGGAACTCGGTCTTGAGCGGATAAGGGTGGTGGATAACGGCAGTTCCGACCAGACGGCGGCGAAAGCGCGGGCCGCCGGGGCGGAGGTTATGCTCGAGGCCAAGCGCGGCTACGGTCAGGCCTGTTGGACCGGCTACCAGCAGCTCGACGCCGCGGTGGACTGGGTGCTGTTTTGCGATGCCGACGGCAGCGATGATCTCGCCGATGTCCTCCGCTTGGTGCAAGAGGCACAAGCGGGAGCAGAGTTCGTCTTGGGTAATCGCCGCGCTTCGGCCAAGGCGCGCGGGGCGATGACCCCGGTGCAGCAGTTTGGCAATGGCCTGGCGACGACGTTGATCCGTTGGGGGTGGGGGCAGCGTTACGGAGACCTCGGCCCGCTGCGGTTGATTCGCCGAGACCTCCTGGAACGGATCGAGATGCAGGATCGGGGATTCGGCTGGACGATCGAGATGCAGGTGCGCGCGGTGGAGGAGGGGGCGAACATCAAGGAGTTGCCGGTGGGCTACCGCCCACGGGGCGGCGGGCAGTCGAAGATTTCCGGCACGATTCGGGGTAGTATTGGCGCCGGCACCATCATCTTGAGCACCTTGGCGCAGCTCGGCTGGCGTCGGTGGAACTTTAACCAATATGGTTACAAACTCGGCGGAGCGTTGCTCTTGGTCGGGGCGTGGTGGATGGCGCGGCAGGGGGACTTTGCCGTTGGTGGCACGGTGCCGTGGTTTTTGGCGGCGGCGGCGATCATGTCCTTGGGCTGGTTGGTCGCGGGCCGACCGCGGAAGATCGCTCCGCTGTGGTTTTGGGGCGTGGCCGCGGGAGCGCGATTGTTGGTGCTGCCGATGGTGCCGGGGGATGATGTTTGGCGATATCTCTGGGAGGGTCAGATTCAGTTGGTCGGCTTTTCGCCCTACGTGTTTGCGCCAAATGCCGCCGAACTCGAACCGCTGCGGACGACGACGTGGTCTTTGATCAATCATCCCGAGGCGACGGCCATCTATCCACCCATCGCCCAGGTGTTCCTCCGGATCGCCGCGATGGTCGGAGTTGGGGTGGTTGGCCTGAAACTTTGGTTTTTCGCGGCGGATCTCTTGGCGATGGGGTTGTTGGCGCGGCGCTTTGGCCGGGGGCCGAGTCTTTTGTATGCTTGGAACCCGCTGTTGATCTACGTCGGCGTGGGTGGGGCGCATTATGAGCCGCTGCTGTTGTTGGCCGCGGTCGCCGGTTGGCTTGCCTGGGAGCAGAGCGAGAAGACCAAGAACAACGATAACGGTCACCTCGGCGCGTGGTGGTTTGGTGTGGCGGCGGGCATAAAGTGGATCACGGCGCCGTTATTGGCGTGGGGGGTATGGGATCGATTGAAGCGGGGGGAATGGAAGCCGGCGTTGCTCACGGGATTGGCGGGGGCTTTACCGGTGGGCCTGGCGCTCGGTTGGTTTTGGTGGGACTTTGGCACGATTGGTTCGCTGGCGCCCAAAGAGTTTGTGCGCGAAGCCCGCACGTCCGAGCTTGGGCCCTGGTTGATCGAGCAGGTCTGGCCGGCTTCGGCCTATCGCAACGATTTACTCGTTTGGTTTTTTGCCCCCGTGGCAGCTTGGATCTTTTTCCGGGCCCGTTCGATGGCGGGATTTGCGGAGTCGTTTCTGGTGGCCTTGCTGGTGTTCGCACCGTCCGTGCATGCGTGGTATTTTGTGTGGCTGTTGCCGTGGGCGGTGGCCTCTCGCAATGCCGGCAGCATTGCGGTGAGCATCAGTGGTTTCCTTTATTTCCTCCATTGGCACCACGTGGGGGCCGGAGAGGGCTGGACACAGTCGCCCTGGGAAAAGATCCTATTGTGGACGCCTTTGATCGTGGGCTTCTGGTGGAGTCGTCGAAAGGCTGAAGTCAGATGAGCCCCACCGTCCTTATTTTTCTCAAGGCACCCATTCCGGGAAAAGCCAAGACCCGACTGGCCGCCGGAGTCGGTGATGACGCGGCGATCGAGATTTATGGAAAACTGGTGCGTCGCCAAATGGCGGCCATCCCCGACGACTGGTCGGTGGAAGTGCATTTTGCTCCCGCCGGGGAGCAGGAGCTGGTGCAGAATTGGGTGGGTGAGGAGGCGAATAGAAAGTTCTTCGCGCAGATGAAGACCGGTCTGGGGCAGCGTCTGGTGCACGCGGGTAAGGGCGCCTTTGCGCGGGGTGCCGAGGCGGTAGTTTTTGTTGGCGGTGACTGTGTGGAATTGACGACGGATGTTTTCCGCGAGGCACAGCGGCAGCTGTCCACCCGGTCGGCGGTGCTTGGGCCGACGGAAGACGGTGGCTATTATCTGTTGGGGCTATCCGAGATGACCGAAGCGGTATTTGCCGGAATTGACTGGGGCACGGAATCCGTTTCCCGCCAGACGCGCGAGCGCTTGCAGACGGCGGGACTCGATTGGTCTGAGCTGCCGGTTCTGCGCGACGTGGATACGGCGGAGGACTGGGCCGCGCTCTCCGATCGATTTGATGGTGGTTGATCTAGCGGACCGTGCGCAGTTGCACGCTGTCGACGAGTCGGTCGTGCGACAGAATGTCGGTGACCACAATGAGTTTGGCTCCCGCCTCAACCAGACCCTCCCGTTTTAGCAGCCGGATGGCGTTCTCAATCGTGTCGTTGGGGTCAGAGGTAAGCGGCATAACGTAGGGGTTGACCGCGCGCAGCAGCCTCATCTGACGGAGGGTCGTGACCGAGTTGGTCATTGCAAAAATGGGGGCGTGGGCGGGGCGCAGCGCCGCCAGTGACGTGGCGATGAAACCGCGGCGTGTAAAGGTCAGCAGTGAGGAGTTTTTGGTCTGGTTCGCCAGCAGCACGGCGGACTTGAGCACGTTGATTTTTTCGCCCTCGAGCAGGGCAGGGTCATCAAAAGCATGATCGCCCTCTTCCTCAATCCGGCGCGCGATGCGGTCCAGCGTCTGCACGCTCTGCTCGGGATATTTGCCGATGGTGGTTTCACCCGAAAGCATCACGCAGTCCGCCTCTTCGTAGACAGCGTTGGCCACATCCGTGATCTCCGCCCGGGTGGGCACCGGCGAATCGATCATCGATTCCAACATATGGGTGGCAATGATGACCGCGCGGCCGCGGTCGTAGCAGGCCTTCAGGGCCCGCCGTTGGATGACCGGCAGTTCTTCCAGGGGGCATTCGATCCCCAAGTCGCCCCGTGCCACCATCAACGCATCGCAGGTGTGGATGATTTCATCGAGATTCTGAATGGCGGACTGGTCCTCGATTTTGGCGATGATCCGGGCCTTGGAATCGTTGTCCAAAAGGAAGTCACGCAGGGTCGTGATATCGCTGGCTTCCCGCACGAAGGAAAGGGCCACAAAATCGATGCCTTCTTCGATGCCGACGAGCGTATCCCGCCGATCTTTTTCGGTAAAGGCGGGCAGATTGACCTTAACCCCGGGTAGATTGATATGCCGCCGGGAAGTGAGTTGACCATCGATCAGCACCTTGCAGCGGATGCGGCGGCCATCGATTTTATCGGTGACCTCAAACCGCATCAGGCCGTTATCAACGAGCACGATGTCTCCCACCGAAATGTCGTCCACGAGGTTCTCGTAATTCACGCCGACGGATCGGATCTCTTCCGGACTTTGCCCGGACTCGCCACCCGGGCGCACGGTGAAATCGAATTCCTCGCCCATCTTGAGCTCCAAGGGTGCCTCGACATCGCCGGTGCGGATTTCGGGACCCTTGATGTCCATCATGATGGCGATTTCGCGACCCACCCGCTGGGAAATTTCCCGGATGCGGCGAATGATCATGCGGGTCCAATCGTGATTGGCGTGGGCCATGTTGAGCCGGGCGACGTCCACGCCACCGACAATCAACCGCTCGAGGATCTCTTCACTTTCCGTGGCGGGACCGAGGGTGATGACGATTTTGGTCTGACGAAATTTGTGGGTGGAGTCGGTCATGGCGGAAGTGGTCCGGAGCATGTCTGCGCCCCTGGGGCCCGCAACAGGGAATCGCCGGATCCGACGTGACAGTTCGATGACCCACTTAGGGCAGTTCGACAAAAGGGGTGTCCCCGCCGGGTGGGACGACGACAAATTCACAGCCGGTCAGCGATTGTTGAAGTTCGGCCAGGCTCACGTTCACCGCATCGATTGAATTACAGTCTTTGGAGAGGTGGGTGAGGCATACCTGACGCCAACGCGGACTGGCGATTTCGGCCAGGACCTCGCGCACGCCCTCGTTGGACAGGTGGCCATGCCGACCGGAGATGCGTTGTTTGGTCGACCAAGGGCGGCGGATGTCGGCTTCGAGCAGCTTCGGGCAATGGTTGGATTCAATCGCAATCACGTCGACTTCTGTCAGGCGTCGGCGCACGTGCTGGGGCACATGACCCAGATCGGTCAGCCAGGCCAAAGACCGTCGATGGGAGAAAAGATCATCTTCCGCGCCGCTGGCAAAGGTGAAGCCCACGGGTTCCTGCGCATCGTGGGGGACGGAGAAAGCATCAATTTCGAGATCCTGAAACCGGAACCGGGAACCGGTTTCGAACACCTGCCACGTGGGCCGATGAGAGAGCTTGCCCTGTACCGCCCGGGCCGTCGCCGCGTTGGCGAAAACGGTCACATGGGGATGCTTCTTGAGGGCGTCGATTCCGGCGGTGTGGTCGCCATGCTCATGGGTCAGGAAGATAGCCGAAATATCATCCATACTCGTGCCGGACTCGTGCAGCATTTGGCGAAGTTTACGGCCCGAGAAACCGGCATCGATCAATACCCGGGAGGTCTCGGTCTCGAGCAGGGCGGCATTGCCTGCACGGCCACTGCCCAGAATCCGAAATCGCATCGCCATAGACTTCGAGAGGAATGGCCAGGCGGGACAGAGGGCAAGGGGTTTTCGCGAATCGCTCGGATTGTGTTCTGGCGTGGTGGGTCGTTGCCGGGCATTCCCGCCCTCGTCTGAGGC
>CAKZMS010000663.1 GCA_937128785.1 uncultured Opitutaceae bacterium
AAACTGAAGGAAGTCTTTCGCCAATCGAGGCTTATCAACAGTCGGCGCCAGGAAAACGACGCCGAGCACTCCTGGCATCTCTGTCTCACCGTGATCCTGCTGGCCGAACACGCCAACAGCGCCAATCTGGACGTCCTCCGGGTGCTGAAAATGGTCATCCTTCACGACTTGGTCGAAATCGATGCCGGCGACACCTTCGCCTACGACGAAGCCGGGATGGTCGACCAACACGAGCGAGAGTGCATCGCGGCCGATCGGATTTTTGGCCTTTTGCCGGGCGATCAAGCTCAAGCGTTCCGCGCGATTTGGGACGAATTTGAAGCCCAGGAGACGGATGAGGCCAAATTCGCCCTCTCCTGCGACCGTTTCCAACCCATGCTGCTCAATCTGATGACGGAGGGCGCTTCCTGGAAACAACACGGCATTACCCACGACCGGGTGGTCGCCCGCAACAACTGCGTCGCCAACGGATCAACGGTCATGTGGGAGCGGATGGCCCAAATGCTCGAGGAGGCAGTTGAACTCGGAATCGTGCGAGCCGCGCCCGAGACTTAGCACGAACGTCTGAAAACGATCCTCCGACAGCCCGTAACCCAGGCCCTCTGACAACCGCCAATTCAGGTCGACTCAGGTCCGCAGGCAGACCATATTCCGAACAGCATGAAACAACCGATTTCCCCGGTCTTGGTTTTAAGTGCTGCCTTGCTGGCATCCGGCTGCAGTTCCATCGAGGGCACCACCGCAACGAAAAGCAGTTTTGCCGCTGAAGACTACACCGCCGCACTTGAGTTTGATGGCAGATTTCAAGTCACCAGTATCAATGGGCGCCCTGAAGAGTCCCGGAAACTCCAACAGCGAATGAAACTCGTGCCGGGCACCCATGTGGTCGAGGTCATCGCCTTGGGATACCGCTTGAGGGGCGTCGGTGCGATTCCTCTTTCTCTGGTCGACGGACAAGTACTGAAACTCACGACCCAACAAGACGGTGCCAGCATGGTAGCGGAACTTTGGGATGTAACCGATCAGGGTAATGAACCGGTTAAACTAGGCAGCTACCCCTTGGAAATCACCGGCGCCTCCCTCACCCTCGGTCCCGACCGTCCCAACAACGACACCAACGGCAACAGACCTATTGGGCGCTGAAGATGGGAGTAGACATCTCTGCCTGAAAAACGGCGGTGTGGATCCTCGACATGGAGAGGGTTGAGATCACTCTGACGGACATGCCCGTTCACTCCTTCACCACCGCCATCGGCTCATGCTCGATCTGGTGGGATGCTGAGCGGGTAACCCGATTCATGCTTCTCACCGCGGATGATAAATCCGAGCAGCCACCCACTTGGATTACTCCCTTGATTGAACGGGTAAAAAACCACCTTCGTGACGGTGGCGAAGACTTTGCCGACACTCCGCTCAATTGGGCCCAAGTGACACTATTCCAGAAGCGGGTCTACGAAGCTGCCCTGGAAACCAAGTCCGGGCAGACCGCGACCTACGGCGATCTGGCCAAGGCCATTGGTGAGGTTCCCGGCGTAAGCCGGGCCGTGGGCACTGCGCTGGGCCAAAACCCATGGCCTTTGCTCGTCCCCTGTCATCGATTTGTCGGCGCCGCCGGCAAAATGACGGGGTTCTCGGCGCCCGGAGGAATTGAGACCAAACTCAAGCTGCTCGCGATCGAAGGCAGTCAGCTGTTCGCGGTGTGACCGCGCAGATGGCGTGATTATTCAGCGCCGTTTTACTTGATTCAGGAACGGGCATGAAGCACGTTGCGGAAACCTACAGCGATGATCCCTACAACCATGCGTGCCCTGGCCAAGCAGTCCCCTGCTCCCGGCCTCGATCTCATCGAAGCTCCGGTGCCGCGGCCCGGGCCCGGCGACGTCTTGATTCGGGTCAAACGCACCTCCATCTGCGGCACCGACGTGCATATCCACAAATGGGATACCTGGGCGCAGCAGACCATCAAACCGCCCATGATCATCGGCCATGAGTTTGTCGGAGAAATTGTCGACATGGGAGATCAGGTGGTCGGTTTTGCCATCGGAGATCTGGTCGATGGCGAAGGCCACATCACCTGCGGCCAATGCCGCAACTGTCACGCGGGCCGCCGCCATCTGTGCAACAAAACCCAGGGGGTGGGGGTGAACCGGAATGGTGCTTTTGCCGACTACTTATGCATTCCCGCCACCAACGCGGTTAAGGTCGATCCCGACATCCCCCTCGACGTGCTGTCATGTTTTGATCCACTGGGAAATGCCACCCACGCCGCGTTACAATGGGACCTCGTCGGCGAGGACGTAGTGATCACCGGTGCCGGCCCTATCGGATGCATGGCTGCCGCCATCGCGCGTAAATCCGCCGCCCGCCATGTCGTGGTGACCGACGTCAACCCGGCCCGGCTGAACCTGGCCGCCGAAATGGGTTCCATCACCACAGTGGACGTCACCAAAGACTCCCTCCCCACCGTGCAAGACCGTCTCGGCATGAAGGAGGGATTTGACATCGGTCTGGAAATGTCGGGCAACCCCGCAGCTCTCCGCGACATGATCGACAACATGTCCCACGGTGGTCGCATCTCCCTGCTGGGCATCATGCCGGAACAAGCGGCCATTGATTGGAACAAGGTCGTCTTTAACATGCTTACGCTGCGTGGTATTTATGGCCGGGAGATCTACGAAACCTGGTACAAAATGACCGCGCTTATTCAAGCGGGATTGGATATCACTCCCGTCATTTCCCATCGCCTCAACTGCACTGATTTCGCCTACGGATTCGAACTCATGGAATCCGGTAAATCCGGTAAAATCATCCTGGACTGGGAAAACTAAGTCTCCCCGCGGTGACAAACCATCGGTATCAAGTAATAAGATACAATACGCCGACAATCAGTCTCGCTAGTAACTGCGATAATCCGTGAAATCCGCGGTCAAATCAACCTCTGCTTCTGCCCTAAAATGAACGACGACTTTCGCCAACATATCCAAACGACCTTGGCCGGCATCGAGTCGGACGGTCTCTATAAAAACGAGCGGATCATCGGTTCC
>CAKZMS010000664.1 GCA_937128785.1 uncultured Opitutaceae bacterium
GGGCCGGTTTGGACAAGACCACGATGGCCTCATCTTCGTGCCGGAGCTTCAGGTCGGCATTCACCGCCGGCTCCGTCATCGCTGGTTTCAGTTGCGCGTAATACTCGCCTGCCCGCACGGATTGATTCAGGTCCACCGGCTCGTCCGCGCTGTTCACCATGCGATGCTCCGCCACGATCGCCTGCCAATGCTCCTGGGGCAGATGAGGAAATACCGCAGTGAGAGCTTCCCCCAGTGTCGCCCCAGTGTGTTCGCCGGGCACGGTGAACGGGCGCCGATTATCGTAGGGCACGGATCCGGGCAGCGGATCGATCAGGCGCTCGAGCTCCACCTGCCGGGCCGCCAAGGCCTGACGTTCCTTTTCCGCATCAGGCACATAACAATGCGGGCAGCTGTGCGGTGGATCGTAATGCGGGTGCTCCTGTTCCTCCGCGGTCAGCGGAGTCTGGCAGTGATAACACTGGGCCGATTCGGATTCCCGCAGCGCGGGGTCCACCCCGACGCGCTGATCGAACACAAAGCACTCCCCGTCGTAATGGTCGCCCCCCACCTCCTCAAAGTATTTCAGAATGCCACCATCCAATTGGTAAATCTCCTGAAATCCCTCTCGCTCCATGAAAGGCCCCGCCTTTTCACAGCGGATACCACCGGTGCAAAACATGACCACCGGCTGCTCCTTCATCTTCTCCGGCAATTTCGCCACGGCCTCGGGGAATTCCCGGAAGGAATCAATGCCGGCCGGCACCGCCTTGGTGAACGTGCCAAGCTTCACTTCGTAGTCGTTGCGCGTGTCGAGCAGCGTGACGGGTTTGCCCTCGTCGAGCCACCGCTTGAGTTCCGCCGCTTTGAGTTTCGGCGAAGTCCGGGTGGCGGGATCGACGCCTTCCACCCCAAAAGCGATGATCTCCTTCTTGAGGCGTACCAGCATGCGGTTGAACGGCTGGTGGTCACTCTCGCTGTATTTGGGGGCCAGGCCTTCGAGGCCCGGAATCGCCCGGATGATCACAACCACCTCGTCGCCCGCTTCCCGCGGACCGGCGAGGAACAGATTGATCCCCTCCGGCGCCAACAAGATCGTGCCCTTGAGTTCACGTTCCTTGCACGCCGCCAACAGGTCGGCCTTGAGCGATTTCAAATCGCTCAACCGGGCAAACTTGTAGCAGGAGATATTGGCAAACATGGGGAGTGCTCTGAAACGGAGTCCAACCACGGATTAACACAGACAGACACCGATTCAGAAGCCAATTTAAGGCTGCTTCCAATCTTTCGCAGTCGGGATGGATCTGATTCCATCCGCCTTCAATCGAGTTTCAAAAACGATCCTGCCAACGAGCCACCCACCACCACGCCTAGGTCGTCTTGGTATCGGCCGGAAGCGGGGACTCGAGGGTGCGGCCCGTCAGCAAGCCGGCGAAGACCGGCACGAACAACAGCCCGACCGCCGGGATCAACCACATGGGGGGAAACTTAAACAAGAGGCCGACCAGGCCCACGACGGCTCCGGTGAATCCAAAAAATCCCGGCAGCAGACGAAAGGCGAACAGACCCGTGACTCCACTCACGATGCCCACCGCCGCCATCGGCCAAGGCAGCAACGCGAATAGCAAACCTATCATGTAACCTACGGGCGCCAACAACGCACCTTCCTCCCGGCCCGTTGGCATCTGCGCGATCAACCCCACCAGCAGCAGGACCACGAACAGCCAGTAAGCTTCCACCGATACGTAACGCCAAAGATCGGTGGTGAGAGGCAAGGAGAGTTTAAGCGCGAAAGCGCCCCCAAAGGCGCGGAGGGGTTCCAGCCACCGCACGTAAACCCACCGCAGGCGGTTTTGTCCCGCCGATCGGTTGTTTCCCCGATCAAAATTGAAGAGCTCAACCTGCGGCCCCATCAAACGATCGCCGGGAAACAGCAGCAGCAGGACTGCCGGTAAAAATAAAAACCACTCTATAATCATGCTGCTTTTTAGCTACCCGCCGGGACATCATCATCGGGCACTTCCCAAGTGATTTTGCCTTCAAAAATTTCACGCAGCGCCATGTCCTCAAGCGAAAGTTTCTCCAGGGACTCGATCAGAGGACGCCCCCCGCGGCGCAGCTGTTTCACGCGTCGGGAAACCAGGTTCACCAACAGATTGGGATCAATGACCACTTTCAGGGCCTGATTCAAATAATCGTCTCTCATGGAATGAAACCCCGTGCGACGATCAACTTCCGCCGGAGAGAATTTCCGGTTGGGGATTCGGGCCATGGCCCGGAGTAGTCCGACATCATCTCCCGGGAGGGTTCATAATACGATGCCTATCGTCATAATCCCTCCCGCCAACCACCCCAACGTTCCGCGACCAATGACTTAGCCGATGTTTTAGTTTACGATGAAGACGCTTTCTAACTCCACCCTTGGATTTTTAGAAAAGGCAACGAAAGGAACGAAGCCACTCCGATAGACCGGGCTCAACGCGCCCGGCTACAGCGTCATGGGTTGTAGCCGGGGGCGTTGACCCCGGAATCCTGCCCCTCCCCTTCTTTGTTTCCATCGTTACCTTCGGTAAGAACTTACCCGCTCTCCGCCGCCGTTTTGATCGCTTCGAGTTCTTCCCAGCGGGTGAAGACTTCGAGCGTCTCGGTTTCAATCTCATCCAACCGGGTTTTGACCGCCGGGACTTCGGCGGCATGGGTCGCGTAGAAATCCGGATCAGCCAGTTTGGTGGTCAAGGACTCCTGCTCCGTCTCCAAAGCTTCAATCCTGGCCGGCAACGCTTCCAATTCCTGCTTCTCCTTCGAATTCAGTTTCCGCGGCTTCGGCGCCTTGGCTGGTTTTTTCTTTGGGGGCTTAACTGTCGCCGAGGGCACCGCCCTCGGGGTCACGTTCCGATCCCGATCGGCCACGTAGTCGGAGTAGCCACCGACGTACTCCGTCCACTTACCCCGTCCTTCGGCCACCAACGTGCTGGTTACCACGTTGTCCAAAAAATCTCGGTCATGGCTCACCAACAGCAGGGTGCCGGAGAACTCGACCAACAGATTCTCCAACAGATCCAGCGTCTCGGCATCGAGATCATTGGTCGGCTCGTCGAGCACCAACACGTTGGCCGGTTTGGTAAACAGTCGCGCCAACAACAGGCGATTGCGTTCGCCGCCGCTGAGCACCCGGGCCGGCGTTCGCGAGCGATCCGGCTCGAACAAGAAGTCCTCCAGATAGCTGATCACGTGTTTCTTTTTGCCTTCAAAGAGCACGTAGTCGTTGCCCTCGGAAACATTGTCCGACACCGACTTGTTGTCATCGATCTGATCACGCAGTTGATCGAGGTAGACGACCTGAAGCTTGGTGCCTTCGCGAATTTCGCCTCCCGTCGGCTGCAATTGACCCAGCAGCAATTTCACGAGCGTGGTTTTGCCCGAGCCGTTGGGCCCGAGTAGGCCGATCTTGTCGCCCCGGTTGATGAGCAGATCGAGATCGCGCACGATCGGCGCTCCGCCATCGTAGCCAAAACTGATACCCTTGGTTTCCACCACCCGCTGGCCGCTGCGCTCGGCTTCGGACACCTTGATGGTGGCGGTGCCGGTCATATCCCGACGCGCCCGACGCTCCGCCCGCATTTCCTTCAACCGCGCCACCCGCCCCTGATCGCGCGTGCGACGCGCCTTGATGCCCCGACGAATCCACGCCTCCTCCTGGGCCAAGCGCTTGTCCTTCTGGGCTTGCTCGCGCTCCTCGACCTCGATGCGTTCCGCGCGACGCACCACAAACGTGTCGTAGTCACAGTTCCAGTCCGTCAGCCGCCCCCGGTCCAACTCCACAATCCGCGTGGCGAGTTTTTTCAAAAACGTGCGGTCGTGACTCACAAAGAACAGCGCGAGTTTCGACTCGGCCAGAAAGTCCTCGAGCCACTCCACGCTGGCGATGTCCAGATGGTTGGTAGGTTCGTCGAGCAACAGAAGCTCAGGGGCGCTGGCGAGGGCCTGCGCCAACAATACCCGCCGCTTCATCCCGCCGGAGAGCGCGGCGAACTCCTCTGTCCCGGAAAGATCCATCCGTTCCAGGAGGTTCTCGATCCGCACGTCCTGCTCCCACTCCTCCTCGTGATCGGACAGCGGCACCATGCCCGCCATCACCACATCATGCACCGAACCGGCCACATCGGCCGGGATCTCCTGGGGCAAACGAGCGACTCGCGCCCCCGCAGATCGCACGATGGTGCCCGTATCCGGCTTCATCTCATCGGCCAGGAGGCGCAAGAAGGTGGACTTGCCCGAGCCGTTCCGTCCCACCAGACACACCCGGTCGCCCGCGTTGATCTGCAGGCTTACCCCCTCTAAAACCGGAGGCCCCCCAAAGGCGTGGGACAGGTCGTTAATCGTGAGAATAGGCATGGCAAAGCGTCGGACCCGCCACCGTGGCAGGCGATTGCCGCCAGGGGCCAGCAAGATTTGAAATCTCAAGTTTTACTCCACCGCTGATCATAATCACAGCGAGCACTGCAAGCAGCACCAAGACCTGTAGTCAGGTTGAACTTCAATTTGATTTACGACATTGACTTTCAAATCAAGTAACCCATCTCCTAGCGAATGCAATTCGAGTGGGATAGCGCGAAAGCCCGTTCGAACCTGCGCAAGCACAAGATCTCCTTCGACCAAGCTATCGCGATATTCAACGACCCTGACTACTACACTTTGGACGACAATCGCCACGAATACGGAGAGACCCGGCAAAACACCATCGGGGCCATTGATGAGATCGTCATCCTTTGTGTTACCCATACCCTGAGATCCGGCCGTATTCGCCTCATATCCGCACGACCAGCAAGTCGATCTGAAAGAAAAATCTATCATGCCAACCGTTCGTAAATCCATTTCTGAGAGCAAACCCCTAACCGCGGCGCAGCGTCGCCGTTTTGTAGATATCAAAGATAAGGATATCAATTTTTCTGATACGCCCAGTATCACCGCCAAGGATCTCGCCAAGGGAACCGTGAAACCAGCGGGCCGAGGCGGATCTCGGGCGGGGGCTGGACGTAAGCCGTCTGGCCGGGTCCCTGTGAGCCTGCGACTGAAGCCCACCACGATTTCCAAGCTAAGGGCTCGGGCCAAGAAAGAGGGTCGCAGCCTCTCTGATGTTGCTGAAGAAAAACTCGTGTCGCTTTAAGCTCAGCTCCGCAGTCCAGTAGATCCGGTCCAATTTTTTCTACATTCGAGCGTTAGACCGGATTGCTCGATTGCTCATTCTGCGTGGTGGCCTCTCACTCGGTTCCCCCATGAAAAAAGCACTCTTTATCAGCGGAGGGTGGGAAGGCCACACCCCGGAGGCATTCACCGCCCGCTACGTCGCCGAGCTCTCCAAATTCGATTTCGACTGCCGGTGCGAAACCGACTTGGCCTGCCTGACTGAACTCGACCTGGCGACCTTCGATCTGATCGTGCCCAATTGGACGATGGGCGAGATCAGCCCCGAACAGTCCAAGGCCCTGCGCGACGCTGTGCACGGCGGAGTAAATCTGGGCGGCTTCCATGGCGGCATGGGCGATGCCTTCCGCGGCGACGTGGAATTCAAGTGGATGGTCGGGGGCATGTTTGTCGCCCACCCAGTCATCGGCGAATACGAGGTCTCGGTGACCGATCCGGACCACGTGATCATGCAGGGCATGCCCGCTGAGTTCGACTACCACTCCGAGCAATACTACATGCTGATCGACCCCGGGGTGCACGTGCTCGCCGAGACCATCTACATTTGGGAGGGCCAGTCCGTGCCCATGCCCATCGCCTGGATCAAGCACTGGGGCGAAGGCCGCGTCTTCTACGGTGGTCTCGGCCACGAACTCGCCGAATTCGACCGCTGCCCTGCCGCCCTCGACATGAATATCCGCGGACTCCGTTGGGCCGCCGGAGATCTATGAATTTTAATTGGTAGCGAGCATCGAGTAGTGAGTGGCGAGCATGACTGAAGCGCAGCTACCTCCTTCCGCCCCGCTCCATTCTACTCGCCAAGTTTCGCTACTCACTACTCGCTACTCACTACTTCCATACCCCCATGTCCCCTACTTCCATCGGCCTCATTGGCTGCGGAAACATTCCCAACGCCCCCTTCGAAGGCTCCCAGAACTACGCCGACCTCATCAAAATCACCGCGTGTGCCGATCTCAACGTGCCGCACGCGCAGGCCACCGCCGAAAAGCACGGCCTCGCTTTTGGCGGCTCGGTGAGTGATCTACTCGCGCGAGAGGACGTCGACGTCGTCGTCAATCTCACCCTTCCGGGTGCCCGCGCCGACATCAACCGCCAGGCGCTTGCCGCCGGTAAACACGTTTACTGCGAAAAGCCCTTCGCACTTAGCGCGGCGGATACCGCCGCCGTCGTGGCCGATGCTGCCGCCGCCAACCTCCGGGTCGGCATTGCCCCCGATACGTTTCTCGGTGCCGGCCTGCAAACGGCCCGTCACGTCATATATGCCGGACTCATCGGCACGCCGGTTTCAGCCTTCGGCTTCATGCTCGGCCCAGGCCA
>CAKZMS010000665.1 GCA_937128785.1 uncultured Opitutaceae bacterium
GGTTCTCATCCTCGCCCTCCTTTCGGGCATCGTCGCCTGGACCAATCGTCCCGCGACCCCGGCCAACGCGGATCCCCGCATCGGGACCAACCTGCTCGAGGACATCGACGTAAACGCCGCCACCACGGTCAACATCACCAACGACAAAAACGCCGTCAGCCTCAGCCGCGACGACGCCGGCGCCTGGTCGGTCGACAGCTACCACGGACTCCCCGCCGATGAAGGTAAACTGCGTCGGCTCATGCAGGACCTCAGCGGAGCCCAGATTCTCCGCGTCGTCACCCGCAACCCCGAACGCGCCGCCCGCCTCAATCTGGGCGAAGCTTCGGTGGCCGTGACCGCCGGAGAGACCCACCAAATCACCTTCGGCCAAAACGCCTCGCGGGGCGGCCGCTATCTCAAACTCGCCGGGTCAGACGACGCCCCGGTTTATCTGACACCCGGGACCACCTTCATCGACGCCTTGCCCAAAAACTGGGCCAACTCCGATCTCACCACCTTTGATCCGGCGGACATTCAGTCCGTGATCCTGACGCTGGAAGATGGCAGCGAGGTCCAGGTCACTCGCGAAAACGTCGAGACCGAGTGGGCCGCGACCGACATGCCCGAGGGCAAACAACTCAGACTGCAACCGATCACTTCCCTCCTCTCCGCGTTCAACTCCCTGCGGTTTACGGATACCGCTGAGCCTTCCCATGAGGACGTCGAGGACGCCCGCTCCGCCGCACGTAAATTCATCCTCACGACTTTCGGCGGTGATTCTCTCATCCTCAAGTTGGGTCGCCGCGCCGAACAAACCGTCGTCAAAACCGAACCGGAAAACCCGGTTGAAGCCATTGCCGATCTGACGGCCGATGCTGACGCCGAGCCCGAAACCGCGGAAGAAGCTCTGGAGGATCTGACCGAAACCATTCCCGCCGGCCCGGTCTTCGCCTTTATCGAAGGGCCGGAAAACCTCGCGCCGTTGAGCGCCTTCACCGACGAGCTGGCCTTCGAAGTCTCCTCCTACAGCTTCACCAGCCTACCCGCCGATCCCGATAGCATCTGGGAAGACGCCCCCATCACCGATACGGAGATCGACGGTCCCGTTCCCGCGACCGAGTAAGCCCGGCGCCGCCTGCGATGGATTTGAAATTTCATTCTTGATAATACATCATCATATCACGATATGATGATGTATAGATGACCACCAACCGTCCCATCTCCTCCCTATTTGGGGGCGATCGTCCGCTTCGATCCCTCGAGTTTTTCCCTCCCAAGAATGATGACGGACTGGCGGCGCTACGCGCGACCGCGGATGCGCTGCATCACATCGAGTGGGATTTTGTTTCCGTAACCTACGGGGCCGGGGGCAGCACCCGGGACATGACCGCCAAGGTGTCGTCGATTCTCAAAGACGAGCATGGTTTCACGGTCATGCCCCACCTGACCTGTGTGGGCCACTCTCAAGCTGAGCTGCGCCAACACGCCGAACACCTTTTCCAGACGGGATTCCGCAATATCATGACGCTGCGAGGCGATCCCCCCAAGGGAGAAACCGCGTTTACTCCCGCCCCCGACGGACTGCGCTACGCCAACGAATTGGTTACGCTGCTCAAGAAGCAGCACCCGGACTTTTGGCTCGGGGTCGCCGGCTATCCGGAGAAACACCAGGAAGCCATCTCACTGGAGGCCGACTTGGACAACCTGAAGCGCAAGGTGGACTGCGGCGCGGACTTCATCACCACCCAACTCTTCTTCGACAACGCAATCTACTACCGTTTCGTGGAAAAATGCCGCGCCGCCGGCATCACGGTGCCGATCGTGCCGGGAATCATGCCCGTGCTTTCCCTCAAACAAATCAAACGCATCGCCACCCTCAGTGGAGCTTCGTTGCCGGACCAGCTCACGCGCCGACTTGAAGTCGCCGCCGAGGATCCGGCGGTTGTCGAAATCATCGGCGTCGATTGGGCGCTCGACCAGATTCGCGGCCTCGTGGCCAACCAAGCTCCCGGCTACCACCTCTACATCCTCAACCGCGCCCGCGCCGCCCTGGCCCTGGCGGCGGGTCTCGCGGCGTAACGATTTCGGGGAGTTTTCCATCGCTCCGAATGCAGGCGTGGCCTTGGCTGCGCGGCTACCCCATGAAGCATATTCTCATTGCCTTTGCCCTCGTCTGGACCGCTGCCGCTGCAATCGGCGAGCCCGACCGTCAAAACGTCCTGTTCATCATCACCGATGATTTGAACTGCAACCTCGGCGCCTACGATCACCCCGTGGTGCAGACGCCGGAGATCGATCGTTTGGCGCACGAAGGGGTCACTTTTCTCAACGCCTTCTCCAACTTCCCCCAATGCGGGCAATCGCGGGCGAGTTTCATGACGGGGCTCTATCCGCGGCAGACCGGGGTGATGCACCACCAACAACGGTTCCGTGAATACCTGCCCGATGTCACGACGATCCCCCAGCATTTCATGGCGCACGGCTACACCGCCGCCCGAGTGGGAAAACTCTACCACTACGACAATCCTCGTGACATTGGCACCGACGGCCACGACGACATCCCCTCCTGGGAAACCCGGGTCAACCCCCGGGGCATCGACAAGGACATCGAGCCCGAAATCATCACGCTCGAGGCCGGCAAATACGGCGGCACCATGAGCTGGCTGGCCGGTCCCGGCGAAGACGAAGACCACACCGACGGCATGGTGGCCACGGAGTCGATCAAACTGCTCCGCCAATATGCGAAAACGAAACAGCCCTTCTTCCTCGGCGTCGGTTTCTACAAACCGCACACCCCCTACGTCGCTCCCGCCAAATACTGGGAACTCTACGACCGCGACAGCATTGACGTCCCGACGGTGCCGGAGGGCTACCTGGACACACTTCCACCCTACGCGCAAAAGTCGCTGACCCGGGTAAAAAACCAAATCGACCTGCCCCACGCCGTCGCCCAGGAGGCCATCCAAGCCTACTACGCGACCATCACGTTTATGGATGCGCAGGTGGGGCGGATCATGGCCGCGCTACGCGAAACCGGATTGGACCAGAACACCATCGTCGTCTTCACGTCCGACCACGGCTACCACATGGGCGAGCACGGCTATTATCAAAAGCGCACCCTGTTCGAGCACTCTGCGCGAATTCCCCTCATTGTTCGGGCGCCGGGGGTGACGCCCGCGGGAAAACGTTCCTCGTCGATCGTGGAGATGATCGATTTCTACTACACGCTCGCCGACCTGGCCGGCATTCCCGAACCACCGGACTACGTGCTCGGCCGCAGCATGCGCCCCGTACTTAAAAACCCAGATGAGGCGTTCCGCCGGGATGCCCTGATGCGTCACGAATTCGGTTATTCCCTTCGCACGCCCCATTTCCGCTACATGTTATGGGATGATGACGAGATCGAGCTGTATGACCACCGTAGCGATCCCGAGGAAATGAACAACCTCGCCCAAGATCCCCACTACGCGGAAGTGCGCGGCATCCTGCGCCGGCGCATCGCGGTGCGCATTCGCGAAGCCGAAATTCCCGCCAAAGGCCTGCATTTCATTCCGCCCCACCCCGACGATCGAGGCCGCCCGATCGAGCTCTCCGTTCCGTAACGAATCAACCGCCGGACATGACTGGCTGGAAACCCGCCTTGGTGAGAATGGCGGCGACTTGATCGCGTTTATCACCTTGGATTTCGATTTGACCGCCCTTCACCGTGCCGCCGGCGCCGCAGGATTTTTGCATCTGCTTGGCAAGTTGGGTGAGCTCGGATCCGCCGATTCCCTTGAACCCGGAAACAGCCGTGACGGTTTTGCCGCCCCGCCCGCCGGTCAGGCGGCGGATTTCGACCCGGCCTCGTTTGAGATTGGGCTGACCTCGCTGGGAAGGAGCCGGCGCCGGCGCTTTGCCGGGCCCGGACGGCAGGTCGCCCAGCCCGCCAAGTGCCGCAAACGGGTTTTGCCCGAGATCGTCACCACCCGACGTGGAGATTTTGCCGTTATTTCCCATGACGGCCTCCGCAGATCCCCACCGGGATATCCGATTCACCCCCAAGGAACAGGTGCGCCTTGGCGTAGCTGCGATTCTCCAAAAAGTGCACCAACTGGGGATGTAGCTGCCCCCGCCCATCGCTCAGATAATCATCCAGCTTGCCCATTTCCGTCGCGATGGCCGCCCCATTGCCCTGCTCGATGGCGGTG
>CAKZMS010000666.1 GCA_937128785.1 uncultured Opitutaceae bacterium
AATCACCCGTCACCCCGTCGGCCAGCTGACTGCGCAGCCCCCACTCCCCTTCAATTGCCTCCCGCCACAATGCGTCGTCCTCGCAGACCAACGCGGCATGGCCGGCCGCGCCCCGCAGGTAGCCGGCGATGTTGTGCACCCGTTGCATGCTCTGCCCCAACAACTCGGCCTGAGGCAAGAAAAGTTGTTCGCACCACCGCGCCCACCGCTCCGCATCCACCTCCGGTCGCAACAGTCGCGCGGCCATCAAAATATGATTGAGGTAGGCCGCATCCATCAACGGCTGGGCAAACAGGCGACTGGGACCATAGAACCGATCCTGCAGCGGCCACTCCGTCCAGTGCTTGGCATAAAAATCGAGCTGCGCCGCCGCCCAGTCCCGGTAGCGCGCTTCCCCGGTCAACCGTCCCAAATAGGCCGCATCCTTGATGGCGATCATGTGCCGTCCGCGAAACTTGGTCACCCAGGCCCGGAAGAGGGTCGGCGTCACGGCGACTTCCGGATCCGAGGGGCTGGATAACGTGGCCCCTTCCTCCCCCGGCACCTCCGGCGTGAACGTCAGGTAGGAGCCATCCCGCGGACTGACAAATTCGTGTCCCCATCCCGCCACCCAGGTCATCCGGTCGCGCCGCCGAGCCATCCAGTCGTCCACCCGTGTGCGTTTCTGCGCCACCCACTCCGCCCAATCCGGGTCCGTCATGGCCCGGTCGCGGGCGCCCGCCCAATCGTCCACCGGCTGCCGCCATCCCGCCGCCACGGTCGTTGCCGGCAGCACTTTGGGCAACCGCGAAGGGCGGTCTCCCGCAACGGCTGCCGCCGCCATCATCACGGCAAGCAAACCGCCAGCCAACCGAACCCTAATGCCGACTGTCACGGTCGCTCTGTTCCAACGAGAATCCGGGAAACCGATGCGCCCCTCTAAAACCCGGCGGATCTTCCTGCACGGGTCGGCGCAGCAAATCCCGCTCGACCACGTAGGGCGATTTTTTCGCGGTCAGTTCGGCGATCAACGCATCGCGCAATTCCGCCTTCACCGCAGCCACGTCGTCGTCGGCGTCGGTCGCGCGGTTGTGCAATTCGGCAGGATCCGATTCGAGATCGAACAGCTGTTCCGCCGCGCCTTCCGGAAACCAAAGGTATTTCCAGCGCCCATCCGTGATCGCGAGTTGGTAGCAGTGCTCCGGATCGGTGGCGAAGACGCTGACCACCCGGCGCGATTCCGGCGCCCGTTTTTCTTCCACGCGCGGCAACAGGTTCACGCCGTCCACGGCGTCCGGCACCGCGACGCCGGCGGCCTGCAGCAGCGTCGGGTAGATATCGGCGAGACAGACCAAATCATCGACGCAGCGGTCGCTCGACGTCCAGGGCTCGGCGGGTGGCAAACGTAGCACAAACGGGACGCGCGCCGACGATTCGTGAAAGAACCCCTTCCACATGCCGCCGTGGTCACCGAGGTATTCGCCGTGGTCGGATGTGAACAGGATGATCGTGTTCTTCCACTGCCCGCTGGCGCGCAGGGCCGCAAAGATGCGGCCGAGGTTAAAATCAATTTGAGTGATCAGACCGTAGTAGGCCGCGCGGGCCTCGCGGATGATCTCCGGGCTGACGTCCCCATCCATGCGCTCCCACATCCGGCGCAGCGCCACCGGGCAGTCCTCGCTTCGCGCCCAGTCCCCGCAAACCGGCTCGGGAATATCCGCGTCCCGATACATCGAGTAATAGGGTTCCGGTGGATCGAGCGGGGGATGCGGTTTGCTGAATGAGGTCCACAGGAAAAACGGCGCGGACGGATCGCGACGATGGGTGATGAAATCCACACTGCGCTCGGCGATCCACGAGGTGAGGGTTTCGGTCTCCGGCACGGTGGACATCGTGGGAGTGATCTCATTTTGGCCCAGGCCGTGGCGCATCGGTTGGGGACCACCTTGCCGGGCCTTTTCGCGGTAATAGTCGTCGGGCAGGATCATTTCCTGAAATCCCTGGCGCTGGCGCTGGGGGTGGAAATGCATCTTGCCGATGGCCACGGATTGATAGCCCGCCGCCGTCAGCTGCCCCGGCAACGTGGTGGCCGGATCCACCGGCACCGGCACCGAGTTTTCGGTCATGCCGTGCGTGTGGGCATGTTGCCCGGTCATGATGGTGCGGCGCGCCGGCACGCAGACCGGACAGTCCGAATAAGCGCGATTGAACCGCACCCCTTCACGACAGAGATGATCAAAATGGGGGGTGCGCAGAAACGACGGGCCGGTGCCCCCCACCGCATCCCATCGCTGTTGGTCGGTGGTGATGAGAAGAATGTTGGGGCGTTCGGACATGGCGGAAATTCGGGACGGCACGGGAGGGGGTCAGCCTTTGACGGCTCCCACTTGAATGCCGCTGATGAGGTGGCGTTGCAACAGTGCGAATACGATGATCAAGGGCACAACCGACATCGTCACCGCCGCCATCAGCAGGTTGGTGGCCTGGCCGTAGCTCGAGTCAAAGAACAGCAGGCCGACCGGCAGGGTGTATTTTTCCACACTCTTCATCATGACCAGGGGCCAAAAGAAGCTGTGGTAGTTCCCCATGAAGGTGAAAATCGAAAGCGTCAGCAGGCCCGAGCGACTGAGCGGCAGGATCACTTGCCAAAAAACCTGCCAAGGCGTGGCGCCATCGATGGCGGCGGCTTCGTCCAACGACGACGGAATCGTCAGCATGAATTGCCGGAGCAAAAACGTGCCGAACGCACTGAATGCCGCCGGCAAGATCAGCCCCAGAAACGAATCCACCAACCCGAAGTGCACCATGAGTTGGTAGTTGGGAATCAACATGACCAGCCCCGGCAGCATCATCGTGCCCAGGTAGAGAAAGAACACGCGATCCCGATGCGGCCATTGCAGTCGGGAGAAACTGAACGCCGCCATCGCGCTGGTGAGCACCTGCAAAAACGTCACCCACCCGGCGACAAACACACTGTTCCAAATGAAACGGGTGAAGGGAATGACATCGAAGACTTCGGCGTAATTGCTCCACTGCCAATCGCGAGGCACCCAGTGCTCCTGCGCCACTTCGGGCAGCGTCTTCAGACTGGTCAGCACCATCCAGACAAACGGCGCGATCAGCGCAATGCTGAGCAGGCACAGCAACAGATGCAGCGGCAGGCCGCGAGAGGACCGGGACGATGGGCTAGTCGTTGACATACCGATTGCCGAATTTGACGTTCAAAAACGAGAGGGTGAAGACGAGCGCGAACAGCACCCAGGCCACGGCCGAAGCGTAGCCCAGCCGGCCGGTTTCAAAGCCTTCGATGTAGATGAAGTAGCTCAGGGTCGTGGTGGAACCCGCCGGGCCGCCCTGCGTCATCGTGCGGGCCATTTCGAAGCCGCCTTGCAAACCGTGGATCACGCTCATCACCGCGATGAAAAACGTGATCGGTGCGAGCTGGGGCCACGTCACATGGCAAAACCGCTGCCAACGCGAGGCCCCGTCGATGTCGGCCGCCTCGTAGAGCTCCGGCGAGATGTTGGTGATGCCCGCCATGTAGAGAATCATGTTGTTGGAGCCGATCGCCGCCCAGAGCGCCATGATCATGATGGCGGGCTTGGACCACTGAAACCTCCCCAACCAATTGGGCGGCTCCAACCCATCGGCCGCCATGGCCGGGAGATTGCCACACACCACGGCCAATCCCCCCACCGTCGCCAGCAGTGAAATCACCCCCAGCATGGTGATCAGCTCCGGTCCCAGTCCGGAGTGATACCGCACCCGCTGGCGCCACAACGGATGAACCCGCACCTGCGTCACCGCCAAGGACACACCGAGCGTCGCCCAGGCGACGCCCCACACCGTCGCCGCGGTGCCGCCCAGCCACCAGCCGAGCAGGCTTATGTGATTGAAGCTTTCTGCCAGGATGTGCGTGCGGCGGGCTGGGAGGCGTCCTTGCTGGATCGGTCACTGGCGGCGTGGCGGCGCACGAATGAGCGCTTTATTCCGACTGTCGGGCAGCTTGCAGCCTGTGTGAAAGAAGCGAAGGTTCA
>CAKZMS010000667.1 GCA_937128785.1 uncultured Opitutaceae bacterium
GGGAGGCGACGGAAGCCCGGAGCCACTTCTTCACCCCGCATTGCTCCGGCCCCCGGGCTTTACGGCTTTCCAAAGTCAGCACTAGGGCCGCCCAAATATGAATAGCGACGCAGGCGAGGAGAAAGAGTCGGATACCCCAGAGAGCGGGCCCGAGGCCTTGGAGGAAGTGGGCGTAACCATTGATTTGGTCCGGCGGCATGAAAATCTGGAGATTTCCGATCAAGTGGCCGGTAACAAAGCCCACCAGAATCAATCCGGTGACCGCCATGAGGAAGTTCCTGCCGACGGAGGAGGTGAACAGATTGCGAAACAGGTTCATCGCAAGAAGTAGATGTATGTAGGATGCGGGTCTCGCCAAGTGACGAGACTAAGGTTCCGTAACTTGAAACACCCGCCATCAGATGTAAACGACTCAGCGTGACCCCATCTGCCCTATAAGGTCACCTCACAGCCCAGAGTAGAACCTAAAGGCGCATCGAGGCCGTTCCCGGGGAATCCGACCGATCCGGATTATTCGGTCACCAGCGGTTTGAGCAGTGCAAATTTGCCACTCGCGGCCGGGGGAATGTGGCGGCGCCGGAATCCTACTACCCGGGCATCATCACCAATAAGCTCCGCCAACGCCTTCAGCAGGGAGTCCGGAGCGGCATGATCGGCCACGTAGTGGAAATCCCATCGATCCGGCTTCGTTTGCACCAGCGAATAGTGCCAGCAGGCAAAATCTGCCGGCAGCACCTGATCGACATCCGTCGGAGACATCAAGGAGCCATCGGGTCGAAAATACAGACCGCCTTCCCGGCCGAGAACGCGGTAACCGCGCTCGTGCTTTTGCACGATATCGCCGGTGTGGTAGCGCAGCAGCGGCATGGCCTCGCGGTTGCGGGTCGTCACGATAATCTGGAAGGTGTCCTCAAGATCCCGATACGACACCAACTCGATGAAGGCATTGGCATCGATCGGCTGGGAATTGTCGGCAAAGGCGTCGCCGACAAAAAGGTAACCGGCTTCGGTGGAGCCATACAAGTCGACCTGGGGAGCAGGAATCGCCTCGGCGATGCGGCGGCTGTGTTGGAGGCTCGCCTTGCCGTAGGTAAGAATAACCGCCTTGACGCTCGGAACCTCAACCTTGCGGCGGGTAAGTGCCCGGGCCAGCAGTGATAGATAGATGGGCTCTCCTTCGATGATGTCGGGTTTTACCGCCTGAACTTCGACGACAATTCGGTCCCACTCCGACTCGCGGAAGACAAAGGGGTCACTGGTGAGATTCAGATACACCGTGCCATCCAGATAGCGGTTCGGAAACGGGTGATCCTCGTAGGGGCAAAGATTGCTGGAGCAGCCGACCGGCGCCAAAATACATTTGCGATGTGCCCGGCCGACGAAGGGTTTCAGAATCGGGGAGGCTTCATAAGCGCGGGCGGTTTGAGCGTCCCACCAACCCTCCTCCATGATCACGGTCATCGGCCCCGAGGTCGTGCCCGAGGTGCTCTCGTATTCATAGTCCTCCGTTTCCAGCCCGCGCTCGATCACCGCGTAGTCTTCGAAAAAGGCCTGGTGACCGTTTTCGACGATCTCTCGCTTGGTGAGCCGGGGGATTTCCCGGTAGCAGCCCCATTGCAGCGGATCATCGTGCAAGGCAAAGCGCTTACCGTAGAGGGGACTGCGTTGGTAAATGCGCCTGATTTCCTGCTCCAAGGGTTTGGGCAGCAAATCCGCTTGGGACGGACCCAGCGACTCGGGTGAATTGGCGAATTGAGGGACGGACATGAAGAGGAGGGAGCTAAGTCGCCAATCGATCTAAGTCAAATACCGCTCCCCGACCCCGATCGCCCAGACCACCACGGCTCGAGCAAGAAAAGCATGTTCAACATCAAGGCGTGGGTCATCTCGCCCGATCGCGCCCGCTTAATCACGTCCGCCAAAGGCACCACGGCCATTTCGATCTCCTCGTCCTGATCCCAGTTTTGGGCGCCGGTCGGTTTTGCATCGGGGATAACGACCAGATGGGCCCGGTTGCTTTGAATCGCGGGGTTAGGATGAACCCAGCCCAAAACCTCAGCTGGGCCTCCCTGATAACCCGTTTCCTCCTCCAACTCCCGCACGGCGGTGGTCGTCGGCTCCTCGCCCTTTTCACTTACCCCACCCGGCAATTCCCAGGACAGCTGTTCGGACCCAAAGCGAAACTGCCGCACCATCACCAACTCGCCCGTCGCCGTGACCGGCGCGCATATCACCCAGTTCGGCGCATCGATGACAAAAAACTCCTTCTGACTGTCTTCCCTCCCGGGATGACTGAACCGGCTCGCCCGCACATCAAACACCCGGGTGTTGAGCAAGGATCGATCGGAATGACGCTGCCAGTGGGCCGGAGGCTCGGAACTCATGATGGAGAATCAGGCGAAGAACAAAAAAACCTCCCTGCCGGAGCGGCCTGGGAGGTTTCGGAAAGTATTAGTCCCGCCGGTTATTGACCGGGGATGGCCAACACTTGACCGACACCAAGACGGTTCCAGTCCACTCCGGGGTTGGCGTTGAGCAAAGCGGTCAGCGAAACTCCAAACTGGCGGGCAATCTTCGAACCGGTATCTCCGGAGCGCACCGTGTATTGGCCGGCTGATGCGGCAGGAGCAGCGCCATCACTGCCACCACTACCGGATCCTCCGCTGGGAGCGGTGGATGCGACCTGAGCCGGGGCAACGGGGGACTGCATTTCTTCAAACTCCGAGCGCAGACTGGCAAAAGCGTCGCTGAACTGCTTGAAGGCCGCGTTCGTATCGGCCGCCACTTTGTTGATGCGCTGAGTCGCCTGTTCCGAAGAGGTGGAAGCCTTCCGCAACTCGGTCTCGAGGGCATCAATCCGATCGGCCATAGCGGACTGATCGGTAAGGGTCTTGTTGATGTTCGAAACCTTGGCCAAAGCCACGCCGCCCAAGACACCGGCAATCAATCCGATGATGAGGGCAAGAACGGGAAGGTAACTGAACGACTCGTTGTTATCCGAAGAAATGGTATCCATGGGCGTATGGTAGTTGGTCTACGTCTCCTACCCCCTCCTAAGCAAGCCGGTAAATGCTTCGACGGCACCGCATTTTGAGAAATCCATTGGTAGTCTGCGGCTGGAGTTTGGCTACGTCTGACATCTCGAAAACCCACCGGGGCAAAATGGTCGGGACGGAGGGATTGGTCCCGCTCCGCGGGATCTCTGGGGAGATCGGCCCGTTGGCCGCCCCTTCTCCGTCTGGCTTCGCCAGACTCCGTCGTCTACGAGCAACGCGAGTGGCCTGACACCCTGAGGGCTCTCATCCCTCCCTCGAATGCGTTTTCCGGCTCCGAGAATCTCCCGGTTTTCGGGTGGTTGAGTGAGGTGTTCTAAGATGGTCGGGACGGAGGGATTCGAACCCCCGACCTCCTGCTCCCAAAGCAGGCGCTCTACCAGGCTAAGCTACACCCCGATGGTGTGAAATTGGTTGGTGCGGACTTCGGTGACGAAGTCCGACTCGATCGGGTGATCGACGGGAAAGTCCATGCATGGGTCGAGTCTCCGGCCCGGGCAAGGAGAATTTTTAAGCGGGCCTTGAGCCAGATCCGACATCATTTGATTTCGCCGCCCGGCCCTGGAATAGCGGCACCGGAATGGCGGGTTTCTCTGGTCGGCATCGCTCCCGGGTTCTATTGGTTTGTTGTCATGCTCGATTCCGACAACGAAGCCATCTACACGCTCCGCACCACCGCCCCCGGACCCGACGGACGTCTGCCGATCACCAGCGATCAGCTCAAGGCGATGCGCAGTGGCGATTTGTTTGGATGGACCCAGAATGCGGGCATGGGCTGGGATCCGCGTCGGCTAGGCGGGAAAGAGTTTCTGATTCTCAGCACCCAGGGCGGCATTCGTGCGCCCGATGGCAGTCCGGTCGCGTTGGGTTTCCACACCGGCCATTGGGAAGTGGGGCTGCTCATGGAAGAGGCCTCCCGGGTGTTTGCGGATGCGGGAGGCATCCCGTTCGCAGCCTTCTGTAGTGATCCCTGCGACGGGCGCACCAACGGCACCGAAGGCATGCTCGACAGCCTGGCCTACCGCAATGACGCGGCGACGGTCATGCGCCGGTTAATTCGTTCCTTGCCAAACCGGAAAGGCGTCATGGGCGTGGCGACCTGTGACAAGGGCCTGCCTGCGACCATGATGGCCTTGGCGGGATCGGCGGATCTACCCGGTATTCTCGTCCCGGGCGGCGTCACGCTGCTCGCCGAAGAGGCGGAGGATGCGGGTAAGGCGCAGACGTTGTCCACGCGCCTCGCCCGGGGCGAGATCACCCACGACTATGCGGTGGAGATGGGCTGCAAGGCCTGTGGCTCTCCCGGGGGCGGTTGCCAGTTCATGGGCACAGCGGCGACATCCCAAGTGGTCGCCGAGGCGTTGGGCATGGCCTTGCCGCACAGTGCGCTGAGCCCATCGGGGGCGGAGATTTGGAAGGATATGGCCCGGAGATCGGCGACGGCATTGTTGGAAATGGAGAAAGCCGGCCGGAGTCTGCGCGACATCCTGACCGATGATGCGGTGCACAATGCCATGGTGCTGCATGCCGCCGTCGGAGGGTCGACCAATCTGGTGCTGCATTTGCCCGCCATCGCGCACGCGGTCGGATTGAGACGACCGGATGTGGATGATTGGATTCGCCTCAACCGCGAGGTGCCGCGACTGGTCGATGTGCTGCCCAACGGGCCCAACCACTATGCAACGGTACAGGTGTTTCTGGCCGGTGGAGTGCCCGAAGTGATGCTTCACCTGCGGGAACTTGGATTGCTCAAACTGGATTGTCTGACCGCGAGCGGAAAAACCCTCGGAGAGAATCTCGATTGGTGGAAAACCAGCGAACGTCGCCGTCGGTTGCGGGCCAAGTTACGTGAACTTGATGGAATCGATCCGGACGATGTGATCATGAGCCCCGACAAGGCGGCCCGGCGCGGTTTGACCGGCACCGTCACCTTCCTGCGCGGGAATCTGGCTCCGGAAGGCGCGCTGGTGAAGAGCACGGCCATCGCGCCGCAACGACTCGATGAGGCGGGGGTGTTCACCCATGAAGGTCCCGCGCGGGTATTTTGCTCAGAACAAGCCGCGATTGATGCCGTCAAAGCCGCCGTGGTTCAGCCGGGGGACGTGATGGTCCTGATGGGGATCGGTCCCGGAATCGGCATGCCGGAGACCTACCAAATCACCTCGGCGCTCAAGCACATGAAGAACGGCGATCAAATCGCCTTGATCACTGATGGACGTTTTTCCGGGGTCTCAACCGGTGCCTGCTTGGGCCACCTGAGTCCGGAGGCATGGGCGGGCGGTCCGATCGGACGATTGCGTGACGGAGACACCATTCGACTGCGGGTGGATACCCGGCGCCTCGAAGGCGAAGTGGAGGTGGTTTCCGTCACGGCTGAAGCATTGGCGAAACGCTCCATGCATCCCGACTTACAACCCGATCCCAGGGTGCCGGATGATACGCGGATCTGGGCCGCGCTGCAGAATGTCAGCGGCGGATCCTGGGGTGGGTGCGTTTACGATCCGGACGCGATCATCGGGCGGTTGAGCTAGGGCGGGGCGCCGGTGTCGGGCATAAAGTCCGACCCACCGCAAAGCGCTGCCTCAACGGTGGGCCGGGCTTTACGCCCGACAGCGATGAGCCTCACGGTGCCTCGTCGTAGGCGAGCTTCAGGTCGACCAAAGCCCGGTAGGTGGATTTGGGTTCGCTGTCGCGATTGAACAAGACCGGATAGTCGGTCCGTCCCCGCATCGGCCAGTTGTTCTTCCAACTCGTGCCGTCGGTGAGATTCCAAAATGTGACCCGATCGATCGCGTCGCGGTGGCGCAGGAACACGGCGAACAAGTCGCGGTAGTGGTTGTCCTGAGCGATCCGCACCTCGGCCGGCAATCCGTCGACGTAGGGATTCAGTTCATCCTGCAGGGCC
>CAKZMS010000668.1 GCA_937128785.1 uncultured Opitutaceae bacterium
GACAAAACCGGGACTTCAAAGGTGAGGGATGTCCTTGCGAGTCGCGCAAAGCCTGTTTCGCTGCTCTCTCCACCAAGTCGTCCCGGAACCCCGATCCCGTCCCCCGCCATGCCAAGCTCCCTCCCTATTCGTCCGGTCGCCAAACTGATGGCCGCCAACCGCTCCGAAATCGCCGTCCGTATTTTTCGGGCCGGCACGGAACTCGATCTGCGCACCGTGGCGGTCTTTGCCCCAGAGGACCGTTGCTGCATTCCTCGCTTCAAGGCTGATGAAGCCTATCAGGTAGGATCGGGCAAAGGTCCGGTGGCTGCCTACCTCGACATCGAGAGTGTCATTGGGATCGCGAAGGAGAAGGGTGTGGATGCGATTCACCCGGGTTACGGGTTCCTTTCCGAGAATCCCGTTTTCGCCCGTGCCTGCCAGGGGGCCGGTTTCGTTTGGGTGGGACCGAGTCCGGATCTGCTCGATAACATGGGCGACAAAACCGCGGCCCGCGCCATGGCCCAAAAGGTGGGCGTGCCGGTGCTACCCGGCACCGAAGATCCGGTGGCGGATCGGGCGGAGGCCAAGAAGATCGCGAAAAAGATCGGCTTTCCGCTGATCATCAAGGCGGCCTTTGGCGGGGGTGGACGTGGCATGCGCATCGTCAAGAAAGCGGCCGACCTGGATTCCCTGCTGGATGAAGCGCAGGGGGAAGCGGAACGTGCCTTTGGTAACCCGGCAGTCTTCCTCGAGAAGTATATCCAGAACGCCAAGCACATCGAGGTGCAGATCCTCGGTGACAAGCACGGCAACGTGATTCACCTGCACGAGCGCGACTGCTCCGTGCAGCGTCGCCACCAAAAGGTGGTCGAGGTCGCGCCCAGCTACGGCTTGCCTGAAGATGTCGTGGCGGAGCTTTGTGGAGCCGCCGCCGATCTGGCCCGCTCGATCAAATACGACAACGCCGGTACGGTGGAGTTTCTCTACGACTTGGATCGCCACGAGTGGTTTTTCATCGAGATGAATCCCCGTATCCAGGTTGAGCATACCGTTACCGAGGTGGTCACCGGTCTCGATCTGGTGCGGGCCCAGATCCTGATTGCCCAAGGGCACTCCCTGCACTCTCCCGAAGTCGGCATGCCGGCCCAGGCGGATATTCCCCGCAATGGATTCGCCCTGCAGTCCCGGGTCACCACTGAGGACCCGGAAAACAAATTCATGCCCGACTACGGTCGCCTCATGGCCTACCGGTCGCCCGGCGGCCTCGGTATCCGCATCGATGGCGGCATGGGCTTTGCCGGTGCGGTGATCACGCCGTTCTACGATTCCATGTTGGCGAAGCTGGTGGCGTTTGGTCCGACGTATGAGATCGCCATGGCCCGTATGCACCGGGCGCTGGCTGAGTATCGGATCCGCGGGGTGAAGACCAACATCCCCTTTTTGGAGAACGTGATCGCCCATCCGAAGTTTCGTTCCGGCCAAGCCACCACGACCCTCATCGATACGACCCCCGAGTTGTTCCGTTTCAAGAAGCGGAAGGATCGCGCCACCAAGCTGCTCAACTTCCTGGGGGAGGTTGCCGTCAACGGCAACCCCCACGCCAAGGGCTTTAAGCCGGCGACACCCTTCGCTTCGCCGCCGGCCCCGGAATACGATCATCAGGTTGAGCCGCCGCCCGGCACCCGCCAACTGCTGTTGGAAATGGGTCCCAAGAAATTCGCGGATTGGACGATGAAGCAGAAGCGCCTCCTGATCACGGACACCACCTTCCGCGATGCCCATCAGTCACTCATGGCTACGCGGGTGCGCTCTTTCGACATGTTGGCCAGTGCGGATGCCCTGGCGCGCGATGTTCCCGGCTTGTTCTCGCTCGAGATGTGGGGTGGGGCGACCTTCGACACCGCCATGCGTTTTCTCAACGAGGATCCTTGGGAACGCCTGCGCCAGCTCCGAGCCAAGGTGCCGAACATCTGTTTCCAGATGCTCTTCCGCGGAGCCAACGCCGTCGGTTACACCAATTACCCGGACCACATCGTGGCCGGGTTCGTGAAACATGCGGCGGACAACGGCATGGATATCTTCCGCATCTTCGATTCGCTTAATTACCTGCCGAATCTGCGGGTGGCGATGGAGGCGGTGCAGGACACGCACGCGATCTGCGAAGGCACCTTGTGCTACACCGGCGACATCCTCGATCCGAAGCGAGACAAGTATGACCTGAAGTATTACGTCCGCCTCGCCAAGGAGCTGGAGAAGATGGGGGCCCACATGATCGCCATTAAGGACATGGCCGGTCTGGCCCGTCCGCCAGCGGCGGCGAAACTCGTGAAGACGCTGCGCCAGGAGATCGGTCTGCCAATTCACTTCCACACGCACGACACGAGCGGCATCAATGCCAGCTCGGTGCTCAGTGCCGCCAATTCCGGCGTCGACGTGGTGGACCTCGCTCTCGCGTCCATGAGTGGCAGTACTTCGCAGCCCAACTTGAACTCCATCGTCGCGGCCCTGCGTGGGACGTCGCGGGACACCCGACTCGATCTCTCCGCCCTCGATCGCTTTTCGGATTATTGGGAACAGGTGCGGCCCATCTATACCCCGTTTGATACCGCGCCCAAGCACGGTTCAGCCGAGGTGTATCTCCACGAGATGCCGGGTGGCCAGTTCACCAATCTTAAGGAGCAGGCCAATTCCATGGGAGTCGGTCACCGCTGGCCGGAGATCGCGCGCACTTATGCCGAAGTGAATCAGCTCTTTGGCGACATCGTTAAGGTCACCCCCTCATCCAAGGTGGTCGGTGACATGGCGCTCTTTCTGTTCTCCCGTGGCATCAAACCGACCGACGTGGTTAATCTTGAGCCGGGTGCCACCCCGTTCCCGGAAAGTGTGATCGATATGTTGACGGGTGGTCTCGGTTGGCCGGATGGAGGCTGGCCGGAAGATGTGTCCAAGGCCGTGCTCGGCCCGGAAAAACACCGTAGGGCCAAGTCGAAGTATCGGGCCTTGATCAAGAAGGCCAAAGCCGCCAAGCCGAGGTCGGCCGCCGCCCGCAAGGGTGCCATCACCCGGGGAATGTCCCAGGTGCGGAAGGAGGTTGCCGCCAAGCTGCGCCATCAACCGACGGACGACGAACTGTTCTCCCACCTGATGTATCCACAGGTCTATGACGCCTTTGCCAAACACCAGCGCGAATACGGCGATGTCAGTGTGCTGCCGAGCCCGGCATTCTTTTATGGCCTCCAGCCCGGCGAGGAAATTTCGGTCGAGATCGAAGAGGGCAAGGTCCTCATCATTCGCCTCGTCAGCATCGGTGAGCCCGACAAGGACGGTAAGCGGGTCGTTGGCTATGAACTCAACGGTATCGCCCGCGATCTTGTCATTGTGGACAAGACCGTCACGACCACGACCAAGACTCGGGCCAAGGCTGACCCGGCGAAGCCGGAACAGGTCGGTGCGCCGATCCCGGGTCTCATTGCCTCCCTCTCCGTTTCCGTCGGCAGCAAAGTCGCCAAGGGCGAGAAGCTGCTGCTCATGGAGGCCATGAAGATGCAGACCACGGTCTACGCGCCCTGCGCGGGTGTGGTGAACGACGTCACGGTCGAAGTCGGCGAAACCGTCGAAAGCAAAGACCTCCTGGTGCAGATCAAACCCGCGTGATACGGGGTCAGCGTCGTGAAAATGTAACTGCAGCCCGCAAGGGCGTAATTAACATTTTAAGACCTGACCCCTTCGACCGTTCGTCTTACCCAAATTCTCCCAACCATGATCGAAGACCTCGACGATTCCGCTCGCGCCGAGCAGGTGTGTTCCGGTCAAAAACTGGCCGTTGGCGCGATTCTGCTGAATCTGATCTCAATTCCGTTTTTGATGGTTCCCGAGGGCGCCGTGATCCGGGCCCCCTTGGTGTTGATCGCCATCGTCCTGGCGGTCTTGGGCATCGTGCGCATGGCGCGCGCGCTAGGCATCAACTTGATCGTCATCGTGCTCATGGCCATGGCCATGGTGATCCCGTTGGTGAATCTGGTGATCCTGTTGATCATCAATGCCCGTGCCACCAGCTTCCTCCGCGACCACGGCTACACCGTCGGCATGTTCGGCGCAAAGAAGACCGGGTAGGGCGAACTGAATCTGACTGCTCAAGTTCCCGCCGCTGAGCGAAGCCCCGGGGTCAGCGTCGTTAAAATGTTAACGAAGTGAAACGCAGTTAACCTTTTCCGACCTGACCCCTTAACCGCGCCGACCGTCAGCACGCTCGGACGACACAGAGGTCGTCCCTCCCAAAAAACACGATTGAACCGACCAGTTGGTAGACTAGTTTGATAAAACATGAAACGGAAAGTGAAGCAAAAGACTAAGTCGGTCGGCTCCTATGAGGCCAAAACGCACCTGCCTCAGCTTCTCGATATGGTCGAAGAAGGGCAGGCCGTTACCATTACCCGACGTTCGCGTGAAGTGGCCCGATTGGTGCCGACGACCGACCCAACCGCGAAACAAGCCGTGTTCAGCCAGATCCGAACCCTTCGTTCGCAAATCAAAATGGACCGAGAAATGAGTGCCCGTGCCCTCATCGACGCCGGCCGTCGTATTTGAATTATGTCGCTGCTCGTTATCGATGCGTGTCTGGCCCTCGGTTTGGTTTTGCCAGACGAACAAGAGGTCGCGGCCATGGCGGTGTTGGCCAAGCTGGAAGCGGATGTTCCCGCCGTCGTGCCGGCCCATTGGATCGTGGAAGTCACTAATGGTATTTTGATGGCAGAACGTCGCGGTCGTTTGACTCAGGCTCAGGCCGCCGCCGCGCTACAGCTGCTAACCGCCCTACCGATTGAGACCGATCTTGAGACGGGTTCCCGCATGACGGGAGATGTCATGGCACTGGCCCGCCAGTTTAAGCTCACGGCTTACGACGCGGCCTATTTGGAATTGGCCATGCGCCTTGGCGCAAAGTTGGGCACCACCGACCGCGCCTTGGTCAAAGCCGCGAAGAAGGTGGGCGTCCCCATCGCCTAAGGCCCCGCGCAGCCAATTGGATCCAAGCGGTATGGTGAGCGAACCCTGGGGTCAGCGTCGCTGAAAAGCGCAAATGGAGCGCCAGCGAAATTGCGCTTTTAGCGACCTGACCCCTTCACCGGTCCGACCGTCAGAACCCACTAACTGCCCTACCGTTAGCGGGGCACTCCCAGACGCAGGCTAAAGCACGGCGCTACATGATTCAGCCTGTTCGGGCGACACGGAGGTCGTCCCTCCCAACCAGCCTCAAGGCTCCCACCGCACCAACGGCGCATCGGCGCGCACGTAGAGCGGGTGCCGCGGGTGGCCATCCTTGGTTTGGCCGACACACCACAGCTCGTGATCCTTGAGGAGTTTCACGACGGCGTCCGCGCGGCTCAGGAATTCTCCATGCACGCCCCACGCGGCGATGACCTTTTCGCATTTGGAAGCGGCCTCGAGCAGGGCGGCATCGTTCTCGGGTCCGTTGGGGTCGGCCGCCGCTTTCATGACCTTGGGATCGGTCGCGCGCATGCCGAACAGGTTGCCCATCCAGAAGCCATCCATGCCTTCGCGCTCCGAGAAGCGGGCAATCCGCGTTAGGGTGGGATCGAGTTTCTGCTCGTCGGCGGTACTGGGATTGAGCCCGATCCACAGAAAAAGCCGATCGCCGCCCATCAGCGGATTAAAACGATGGATCAGCGAGTAGCGGTGCACCCGATCCGGCGAAAAATGGCATTCGTTTTCCAAGGGAGCTTTTTAACCACGGATGGACACAGATAGACACGGATAGCTGAAGGACCGGGAAGGGTTGAAGGACTGAGAGGCAACGCTGCCATTTTGTGATCGGAAAAATGGTGAGATCAGGGGTTGTGAATCTTGTTACTTGATACCTGTTACTTGGACTTTCTGCGGAGCAGCTTGTTACTTCGGCGGCGCGGCAGTGCCGCCGGTCTGGACGGCTAGTTTCATGATTGATGCTTCCGAGAACTGGTCAG
>CAKZMS010000669.1 GCA_937128785.1 uncultured Opitutaceae bacterium
CGCGCGGCGTTACCCTGCTGAGCAGCATTCGCGACCGCAATCTGCGTCGCTTGGCCTTGGCCGCAGACGGCGCGATTCTGGGTGGCTCCGCTCCCTCCGGCAATCTCTACCGATTCTCTGCTACGCAAAACGAGCCGGTGATTTTAATGGATCAAGAAGCCGGAGAAATAACCGATATTCAGGTCGGTTCCAACGGCGACATCTACGCCACTCTGGTCGTTGCCTCCGGTAACACGACCCGAAGGGTCATGCAGTCCGCGAATGTTCAACCCCCGAAAGAGGCAGAGAGTAAGGCGGAAGACAAAAAACCTGATTCCCCCGCCCCATCCATTTTCGAAGCCCCCCCCATTGATGCCTTCACGGGTCGGAGCGAGCTCATCTTAGTTCCAGGCGGTGATGGAATTCCTCGCACCCTGTCTTCCCGCAACAAGGTGGCGATGTATCGAATAACTCGTTACGGTGATAAATTCCTCCTGGGCGGGGGCGATGATGGTGAAATCTTGGGTTACGATCCGCTGGATCGACGGGCCCTGTCTTTTGCCGGAAGCAATTCAGCCCAGATCAACGACATCGAATCGCTGCCGAATTCCGGAGAATTTCTCCTCCTTTCAAACAACCCCTTGGCCCTCTCCAAACTTAGCTCTTTCCGGCAGGGGCCTCGAACAGCCCAAACCGGTAGCATCAATCTACCGACCCCCAGTGAGCTGGGCGCCCTACGGTTTAATCGTTTGCGTGATGTCGACCCGGTTGACCTGCAAATTCGCATGCGGGCCAACCGCAGCAGTGACGCGGCCGAAGGATGGACGGAGTGGCAAACCGCGTCCCGGGAAGATGATTTGTGGAAGGTGGACGGTTTGATCGGTAAGCACGTTCAAGTTGAGTTGGAGCTTCCCGCAGATCTGGCCGCAACGGCTCAGCTGGACCAAGCGGAGCTGTTTTTCCTGCCTCAGAATCGACGTCCCGTGCTGCGTTCTTTCCGCATTGTAAGTCCCAACTACGGATTGGTTCCTCGGACCACGGCCACTCAGGCCTCCACGGGGAATCTCACGTTGGGACAAGTGATTGGTTCGTCGCCTAACCCGTCGGCGAATTCTGAAGATAAACAACGACAGGCTCTCCTCTCCAGCAACCTCGTGCCGCAACTAGGTGCCCAGGTCGTGACCTGGACGGTGTCGGATCCGGACGGTGACAACCTCAATGCCAAATTTTCCGTCCGCGCATCGGAAAGCGATGAGTGGATCGACCTATCAGTCGGCGCCAACCAAGGCTGGCTGCAGTTTGACCGACGGAGCTTGGCTGAAGGGACTTACTTCAGCCGTCTTTGGATCGAAGAGGACGCCCCCCGCACGCCGGAAGATCGTCAGCACGTGGAGTTTGCCACCGACGATCTGGTCATCGATCTCACCCCCCCGGTAATCACCGCCGCAACGGTTTCAGAAGCCTCCGGAAAGACGACGGTTTCAATCGAGGCCCGTGATGCCTATTCTGCCCTTGAGGGTGTGCGACTGGCCTTCAACAACGGCTACAGTGTCGAGGTAAATCAACCGACCGACGGGATGCTCGACGGACGCTCCGAACAGTTTTTCACCTCCATCGATCAACGCCTCATCGCGATGGCCACCGCAGTCGAGATCTACGTCATGGACAGTGCTGACAATGTTGCCGTTAAGCGCATCAAGATTGAGTGATCACCTACGATCGGGGGTGAGCCTGCCGGTGAACCTCTTTTAATCGCGCTACGCTGACGTGAGTATAGACTTGAGTGGTCGACAAGTTGGCATGGCCCAGGAGTTCCTGCACCAGCCTTAAATCAGCCCCCGCATTCAACAGATGGGTCGCATAACTGTGACGTAATTTATGGGGAGTAATGTCAGCCGGCAGATCAGCCAGGGCCAGGTATCGTTTGAGCAATAACTGCACTTCGCGTGGCTTGATCGCCTCACCGTTCTTCCGGGCGAGAATGAAGGCTTCACGGGACTGCGGTCCGACGAAATCAGTGCGCCAACGCTTGAGCACCGCCGCGCCCACTTCGCCCAGTGGGCAGATTCTTTCCTTGTTTCCCTTACCGATGACCCGAGCTGTGGTGCCGGTGGAATCAAGGTGGGAGAATCGGAGTTGGCACAGTTCACTCACCCTTAGGCCGGCACCGTAGAGCAGTTCCATGATCACCCGATCGCGCCAACACTGCTCCGGTGAGATAGTCTCATTTTCCAACAAGCGTTGCGGTCCGGTGAGGAGCGATCTCATTTGGCTTTCGGTGAGAAACTTGGGGAGACGCTTGGGGAGTCGAGGCAACGGGATGCCCGTGAGGGGATTTCGCAGCATGCGTTTGCGGGTCACCCAATAACGAAAAAAGGAACGAAGGCCGGAGACGTGAAGGTGCAGCGTCCGGCGATCGTAGCGACGTTGGGCTTCGACCACATAATCGCGCATCTCCCGGCGGGTGAGTTCATCGAAGGGTTTGGCCTCCAGACCGGAGTTGCTCAGCCAATGAAAGAAATCAACGAATGCATGGCGGTAGTTTCGCACCGTGTGCGCGGAATAGCGGCGCTCATTGGCCAACCAGGCCAAAAACGGATTAAGCCAGGCCGCCTCCAATTCCGGCGGTAATGCCCCCGGGGTTGCTGCTTCCGGCGATTCAGTGGGAGAGCTTTTCGACATCACGCATGACCGTTTGGGTATGGTGCCTCAGTGCTCCCTCCGGATCCAGACCACGAGATCGGGCGGCAGCGACCAACACCCACAGTCGCTCGCCGAGAGTTTGGGGATCCAGGTCTGCCGCCGTAGCCTCGATGGCCGCGGCTTGAGCAGATTCCGGGACCGGCAGTGTTTTCTTCCCGCTTTGTTTCCAAGCCGCCTCGGCAAACATCGTCGCCGGCAACACCGGCGGTTGGGGTTTGAACAAACCAGATTGGGCGGGACCGTTTTTCTTTTCCTGCGATTTAATTTCCTCCCACTTGGTTACAACCTGCCCCGCCGTATCCAGTTTGGCATGGTCGCCAAAGACGTGAGGATGACGACGGATGAGCTTTTCGTTCACATCGTTGGCCACATCCTCGAGATCGAATTCACCCGCTTCCGCCGCGATCTGTGCGTGGAAATATACCTGGATCAAAACATCCCCCAGCTCTTCGCGCATGTGAACCAAATCCCCCCGGTCGATCGTCTCGATCAATTCAGACACCTCGTCGATCAAGCATCGCACCAGAGACGCATGGGTTTGTTCCTGATCCCAGGGACATCCACCCGGTCCTCTCAAGCGGGCAATCGTGTCCCGAAGTCTTTGCAAGGCGCTCATGGCACGAACCAATACAGATGGAGGGCAGAATACACCTTAAAGTTGCTCAAATCTCGCGCGGGTATGATCCGACGAATCAATCCAGTCAAAATACGACTGGTTTATCCTCCGGCCCTGTGTTTCGTGTTGGGACCGCATGGCAGATAAACTTACAGAAATCATGGCGTGGAAACGACAGGAAATCGCCGATCAGGTGCGACCGGTTTCCCTGGACGAATTGCGCGAGCTTCATGCAGCGCTCCCGCCGGTGCCGTCGTTCGCCGATGCCTTGAAGCGGCCGGACGGAACGTTGGCCGTCATTGCCGAGATCAAGCGGCGATCCCCCTCCGCCGGCGAGATCGCCTCCATTCCCGATGCTCCCACTCAAGCCCGGCGCTACGTCACGGCGCAGGCCGACTGTATGTCCATCCTGACCGATCAAAAGTATTTTGGCGGTGAATTGACCGATCTTTCCAGGGTCACCCGAATGATGCAGGACAATGCGAGTCCGACGCCCTGCTTGCGGAAGGACTTCATGGTGCATCCGATTCAGGTGAGACAGGCTCGTGAAGCCGGAGCCAGTGCCATCCTCATTATCGTGCGAGCGCTCACGGATGACGAGATCCGGGAGTTACACGAGGCCGCGACCGCCGCAGGCTTGGATGCCCTTTATGAAGTCCATTCCGAGCCGGAACTGGTTCGGGCCGTGAATCACAACGCTCGGATCATCGGAGTGAATAATCGGGATCTAGCGGTGTTTCGCACGGACCTCGCCCTGAGTGAGACTTTGATTCCGCAGTTCCCCGCGGATGTGGTTTCCGTCAGTGAAAGTGGCATTCACACCGCGGAGGACGCAGCCCGGGCAAAGGCCTGTGGAGCTGACGCCGTTCTCGTCGGCGAATCCTTGATGAAAGCGGCAGACCCACGCGGACTGTTGGCCTCGTTTCGGTAGGCAAAAAAAGGCGCCCTCGATAGAGGGCGCCAAAGATTGGAAAAGACCAGGAGTTAGGCGGACTTTTCGTTGAACATATGCACGTCCCGCTGGGGATACGGAATCGAGCAGCCAGCCGCTTCGAGTTCCACTTTCAAACGTTCAGTGAGATCCATCTTGGTCATCAAGAAGTCAGGTGATTTCACCCAGAACCAAACGACGATATCTACGCTGCTTTCGCCGAGGTTCATCACCCCCACAATGGCCTCGGGATCCTTGAGAATGCGCTCGTCGGCGTTGAGCACTTTCCAAATCGTATCCTTGGCCAGCTTTAGATCATCATCGTAGCTGACTCCCATCGTGAGATCTATGCGGCGGGTTTCCTTGACCGAGTAATTCACGATCGTGCCACCGGTGATTTGCCCATTGGGCACGATCACGACCTGATTCTGCGGGGTCCGCATGTTCGTGTTGAAGATGCTGATTTCTTCAACGATGCCCTTGGTGCCACCTGCTTCGATGAAGTCACCCACCTTGTAGGGACGGAAGAAAATGATCATTACACCCGAGGCAAAATTGCCAAGGGATCCCTGCAGGGCCAAACCGACGGCCAGACCGGCAGCACCCAGGACCGCCACAAAAGAGGTGGTGTTGATCCCGAGCTTCCCCAAGGCGGCCATGA
>CAKZMS010000670.1 GCA_937128785.1 uncultured Opitutaceae bacterium
CCCCTTTTGCTTTTCGCGGCAACGAGTTCCCTCGCTTCCGCTACTGAATCCAAGCCAACCCAACTGCCGTTCCCCAACCCGATTTCACCCGCCGCAGACGTGCCGTATGTCGGCGTCATCAGGTCCGAGGTGGACGCGACCAATCTGTCGCAGCGAATCTTCGAGGTGCACCAGATGGTCCCCGTCGCCGGCCCTGGTCAATTGACGCTCCTCCTACCCAAATGGATCCCCGGGAAGCACCGCGTGTTTGGTTCAATTCGCGCGCTTGCCGGCCTCGTGATTACCGCCAATGGAAAGACTCTGCCCTGGCAGCGGGACAACGTCGATGTGTTTGCGTTTCACGTGGAGGTCCCGCCGGACGTCGACGCGCTCGAAGTCGAGTTCCAGTTCCTCTCCCCCACCGCGCCTAATCAGGGCCGCGAGGTCATGACCCCGGAAATGCTCAACCTCCAATGGTGGGACATGGTGCTGTATCCCGCGGGGCACTACACGAGACAGATCCAGATCCAACCCACCGTCGTGCTGCCCGGGGGGTGGTCAGCCGCGACCTCCCTCGATCTCGCGAAGCAGGAGGGCAATCGATTCGTCTACGAGACGACCACCGTGGACGTGCTGGTCGACAGTCCGATGTTTGCCGGACAGCACTACCGGGCGGAGGACTTGGGTGAAAACGTTACCCTGCACCTGTTCGCCGACGAACCAGCCGAGTTGGCGGCAACCGATGAACAGATCGAAAAGCACCGGTTGCTGGTCGAGCAGTCGCTGAAGCTTTTCGGCGGAGAGCACTACGGGGAATACGAATTTCTGGTCGCGATCAGCGACACCCTGGGATCAATCGGCCTCGAGCATCAAAGCAGCTCCGAAAACCAAGTGGATCCCGGATACTTTACCGATTGGGATGATTCGCTGTTCGATCGCGACCTGCTCGCCCACGAGATCGTGCACAGTTGGAATGGGAAATACCGGCGTCCCGCAGGAATGTGGACCGCCGACTTTCGCACGCCGATGCGTGACGACCTGCTGTGGCTCTACGAGGGGCAGACGCAGTATTGGGGATATGTGCTTGCCGCGCGCGCCGGCCTGAGCTCGCCGGAGGAGTTTTTGGGCATGCTGGGCTCCACCGCCGCCCGGTTCAGCGAGGGGCGGCCCGGCCGCCAATGGCGGTCGCTGGCCGATACGACCCACGACCCCATCGTCGCCGCCCGGCAGCCCAAGGGTTGGTCGAGCTGGCAACGCTCCGAAGATTACTACAGCGAAGGTCTCCTGATCTGGCTCGATGCCGATACCCTCATCCGGGAAGCCACCGCCGGAGCCAAATCATTGGATGATTTCGCCCGCGCCTTTTTTGGCCTCAACGATGGCGACCTCGGGCAGTTGACCTACACCTTTGAAGACATCGTGGCCACGTTGCAGTCGGTGCACGCCTTCGACTGGGCAACTTGGTTGCGCGAGCGGATCGAAAAGGCGCAGTCACGCGCGCCGCTGGATGGGGTTATCCGGGGAGGATACGAACTCACTTTCGCCGCCGCGCGATCCGCCCATTTCAAAAGCGCCGAATCGAAGTTTAAGCATCTCGCCCTCGACTACTCTCTGGGACTTTCGCTCACCAACGGCGGCGATATCCGCGGGGTGGTTTGGGACAGTCTCGCCTTTGATGCCGGACTCGCCTCGGGCCAATCTATCATCGCAATCAATGACCGCGCCTTTGATACCAAACGCCTTCGCGCCCTGATGGACGAAGGAATCACTCCGCTGAAACTATTGGTCCAATCGGGTGAGGTGTTCCGCACCGTCGAGATCGCATATGACGGTGGCCAACGCTACCCGGTATTGAACCGGGTGCCGGAGTCGACAAATTGGATCGATCAAATCATCGCGCCCCGACCCTAGCCGACATGATACGGTTCCCGTCGATTTCAGCGTGGGCTGATCCCCAAAAAAACGCTCCCGGTTAGAGGAGCGTTTTTTTAAACCTAGCGGCGAGGCATTGGCCGCGGCGTGGGCATGGGCATGGGCGTCGGACGAGGGGGCCGCGGCCGCGGCGGCGGAATCACCACGGGAGGGGGACGATACCCGGGCCCATACCAGGGGTTGCCGTAAAAACCGTTGTAGTAACTCACGCCCATGTAGGCGGAGCTGCTTCCCGGAGGAGGGGACGAGTAACTCGAACTCGAGCAACTGGAAAGCGCGAGCGTGCCGACCAGCAAGAGTGCGGCCATCAGGAATTTGGTAATCATTCGCATCATTGGGACTCCTCCACTTCGTCAGAAAGTTCCACCAGGGCAAAAACCGCTCCCATGGTGTCACTTAAAATTACTATCTCGGACCCCGTTTCGAGCGTCCGTCTTTCCACCACCGTCTTGGCCCCGATCCGGCGAGCGGTGGTGAGTTTGCGATCCATGTCGGTAACCCGAAAAAAGGGCACCCAAGTCGGGGTCACAGTCGTTTGGTCGTCGAGTGGGGAAATACCCGCCCGTTTCTGGCCCTGACTCCAGAGGATGAATCCCTCGGTGCGCCAGGCCTCGGACTCCACCCCCGCCACCTTTTCGTAAAATCCCGCGGCGGCGGCGGGGTCGTAAGCGAAGAGGTTATACCACACGAGTTCGCCTGCTTTGACTTCCTTGTCGAGAGGATCTCCAGCGGTCGAATCCATCATGCCAAAGAGGGCACCCTCCGCATCAACCGCGAGCAGGTGGTCCCCGCGCTCCGGCACGTCCTTGGGGCCGCCGACCACTCGACCACCATTGGCCTCAATGGCCGCGACGGCCCCGGGCATGTTATCGGTGGAGATATAGCCAACCCAGCGGGCGGACGGGCGTTTGTCTTTGCGATCGGGTCCCCGCACGATGCCGGTGACCGGCCCATCCTCGGTTCGCAGGACGATGTATTTACCCTGCTCGTCCGTGAAGGTGCGCGGGGTCCAATCGAAGAGAGAGCCGTAGAATCGGGCCGAAGCATTGGGTTCCGTGCTGAACAGATCCGCCCAGACCAGCTTGCCCGGCATTTGGATATCGGTCGGAGTTTCCACCAACGGAGGAATGCGCTTGGGTGCGGCCGTGGTCATCACGGCGCTGAGCGCGATTAAAAGAAGGACTAAGAGTCGAGGCGCCATAGATGGAGGACTTGAGGATGAGCAGGCGGAAAGCGAAGCGGGCAATTCAAGCTGCGATTCCCGACCTGACGGAAATTGATGTCAATGACAGCCTGCAGGGGACCCCGGGCACCGGGGTTCGTTCCCCGCCGGCCTCGCGACTTGCTTGAAGGCCTATTTCCACCCAGATTTAGGGGACCCCACGGACCCCTTCTTTCCATGCTCCGCTCCTTCCTGCTTCTCCTCTTTTCGCTTTCGGCCGGTTTTTCATTTGCCTCCGTCCCGCTCTTCGAAGGCACCGAGCCCGTCAAATTTACCCTGCAATTCCCCATTGATGCCCTGAAGGACCAACGGGGAGAAGATCCGGAGTATCTCGACGGCATGGCGTTCCTGGATGGCAAACCGATCGAGCTGCGGGTGAAGGCCCGCGGTAACTTTCGCCGACTCCGAACCTCCTGCGGATTTCCTCCCTACTGGATCAACTTCAAGCGCAAGCAGGTCAGGGACACGGTGTTCGACGGGGTCAACAAGATCAAGGTGGTGTCCCACTGTCGGGAAGGTTGGCGTTCCATCGAACCGCAGATCATGAAGGAGTATCTGGCCTACCAAACCTATCGCTTGGTGACCGATAAGAGCTTCCGCGTGCGTCTCGCCGAAATCACCTACATTGATTCTGAATCCGGCAAAGAGAGTCTGACCGCTATGGCGTTCTTTATCGAACCGGTGGAGGTTCTGGAGGATCGGCTGAAGTTCAACCAGCTGAACGACCGCTACATCCTACCCAGCCTGTATGAGCAAACCGACCTTGCTCTGGCCGAGTTCTTTCAATTTTTCGCCGCCAACAGCGACTTCAGTTTTTTCGCCAGCCAGGACGAATGCTGCCACAACGGTAAGGTATTCGCTTCGCGCAAAGGATCGGAAGGCCTTATCCCCGTCCCCTACGACTTCGACCTGAGCGGCATAGTCAATGCGCCCTACGCCACCGTCGCGCCCAACATGCCGATCAAGCGAGTCACGCAACGCTTCTACCGCGGCACGCAAAAAACGCAGGAGGTGTTCGACGCCACCATCCAGCACTACCTCGATCGCGAGGAGGCGATTATGAATCTTTGGCAGAATACCGACCTACTCGAGGGCAAGCAGAAGCAAGCCGCCATCAAGTTCGTCGCCGGGTTCTTCGATGTCCTAAAGAATGAAGAACTCCTGAGCCGCGAAATCATCCAGCGCACCCGCAACCCGATGGCGATCGAAATAACGGCGGCTATCAACGAAATCTGGATCGTCGCGCCCATCCCCGAGATCAGGAATTTCACATTGGTCCA
>CAKZMS010000671.1 GCA_937128785.1 uncultured Opitutaceae bacterium
GGTCGTGGTCGACGACGACGTGAACGACGGGGCCGAGTCGGCCGACGCCGATCGCCCCGCCGGCGACGCTCCCACGTTCGACACCGGCGGCGACGACGCCAGCGGCGCCAAGACCCAGGACGACGAACGCGACGATGCCGACGGTGCCGACGATCGCACCGACGCCGTCTTCCTCGATCCGCTTCGTCAGCCGGGCAACTTTACCGTCGCTCCCCGCGGCTCCCTGCACAGCTCAGTGTTCGCCTTGATCAGCTTTGTCATCGTCGGTTGGGCCGGTTGGCAAAAGCGCAAGGTCGGCGAAATCGGAACCAAGCTCCTGCAGACCGCACTGTTTGTCCGGCTGGCATTGGTCGTAGGCTTCATCTGGTTCGCCCTGCGTTGGCCCGGCCCCTGGGGAGTCTTCACCTATCTCGACTATGTATTTCCTCTCCTGCCGCTCTGGCTGGTGCGCGGGACCGGAAGTGAAAAACCATCAACCCGCCTCGCCTGGGCGCTGCTGGCTTTCGTGGCGGTTACCCAAGTGCTTCACGCCTATCCGGTGGCGGGAAGCCAGATTGGCTGGGGCTGTTTCTTGAGTATCGCCATCATGGCCGCCGGACTGGCCAGAGACTGTCGCGTCGTGACTCAACGGTATTCACCTTGGATCGCCCGAGGCGTTTTGGCGGGCGCGCTGGTGGCCGCAGCCGTCGGGACGGCGCATTTGGGCCGCACCGGTTGGGACCGCTACCGGGATTCCCAGCCCCTTCCCTTCCCCGGTGCGGGCGACATCCGTTTGGATGATCGCACGCGTATCGCCCTCACCGCGATGGTGCAAAATGCCGCGGTCCACAGTGACGTGCTGTTCACCCGCCAAGGCATGTATAGCTTCAATATCTGGAGTCAGGTGCCCACCCCCACGGCCCGCAACGCGACCCATTGGTTCTGGCTGTTGGACGAGATCGAACAACAGGAAATCATCGATCGGCTCGATACGGCGAGTCGCTCCGCCTTTATCGTGAACGCCCCCCTCGACGATTTCCTGACCCAAATCGGCGTAAAGGTCGCAGGGCCGTTGCAGGACTTCATGGAAAGCCACTATGCGTCCGCGTTCACCATTCGCGGGTTCGATTTTCGGGTACCGGCCGATCAACCCATCGCCGAACTGGGCTGGGCATTCCTCGCGCCAAGCTACATCGGTGCCTCCGCCGGCGAGAACGAGGCCCCCTGGCCCCTGATGTTGGACGTCTTGATTCAAGGGACGCCGGCCTCAATCGAGGTGGTCGAATTTGATGCCACCGGAACCGCTCACCCCAGTGACCTGGGTTTCATCAACCCGCAGTTTGCTCCCATTCGCAGCGACGGAGCCCTCATGGCAAAGCCCCGAGATCTCATGAACGCCGGCAGGCTCGAGGGGATCTTTAATTTTACCGCGCAGACGGATCGACCGGCCGTGGGTTCGGATCTCCGCAACAAGGGCGTGGTCATCAAGGACGCCCAGGGCGCCGTGCTCGCTGAGGCCCTGATCCAATAAACCCTACCGGCGACGCGCGACCAACACGAGGCTCACCCCGAAGGGCATCGGCACGCGGGACAGCGCCAATCGCACGAACTGCCATTTTAACAGCGCGTTGACCAGACCATGGGGCACCTTGTCTTCCGCCCGCGCACCTTCGGTGGCCGATTTGCGTCCTCGCTGCCAACGACGGATCAGCCATACGAGAGGAAAGACCGGCACGTTGGTGTAGTTCGCGTGCTCGATAATCCAGTCTTCACTCTCAAACAGATCGATCAACTGCGGCTGTTCATAGCGCCGGAAGTGCTGGAGACCTACGTCCCAATCACTCCACAACGCCATGCTGGCCGGGACCGTCACGGTCGCGAGGCCGCCCGGTTTGAGCATTCGGGCAAACCCCTTCACCACGGCGCGATCATCCGGCACGTGCTCCAAAACATCCAGCGCCGTGATGTATTCCACCGATTGATCGGGCAGCGGCACTTCTCCGTTCTCCAAAGTGATTACCCGATTCTCGGGAAAGCGCTGCCGCAGCATCGCGAGTGACTCTTCAAATGTGTCCATCACCGTCACGTCACAGTGCTCGCGCATTTCATCGGCGAATATCCCGGTCCCCGCACCGCAATCCAACAACCGGTCTTGAGCGGTCGGCGGGCGCAAACGCTGGATCCAACGCCGCACGAACTCCCGCTTGCCCACATAATACCAGTGGGACTTCTCCACGCGGGCGAGGTTTTCGTATTCGGCGGTATCCATGGACCTTCTCGGATGCCGTCGCCTGACCCCAAACTCAACCCTCAAACTCCACCTTCCCTTTCACTCAGACCTTGAGCATAAGGCGGGCTCCACCGAAAAGATAATCTGTTGATGTCAGCCCCGCCGTCCCCATCCCCTCGTCCGACCCTGACATTTTGGCTTATCATTCTGGGTCTGCTCGTGCTTCACGCGGGAATCGCGCTGGAGGCTTCCACCCACAAGTCCACCACCAACGATGAGGTCGCCCACATCACGGGAGGATACACCTTCAACCAATTCGGGGATTTTCGTATTCAGCCGGAAAATGGCGTGCTGCCCCAGCGCTGGCACGGGCTGGGACTGGCCCCACTCGACCCCGCCTTCCCGAATCTTGAATCGGTCCCCTGGACCCAAGGGCTCGCCTATCAAGTCAGCTACGATTTCTTTTATCGCTCCGGCAACGATCCTGATGCGCTGCTGCTGGCGGCCCGCACCATGAATGTGGGGTGGGGACTGGCCACCCTCGGCCTGATCGCGCTCGCAACGTTTCGATGCTTCGGCCCGGGTCCCGCCTTGTTTGCCACCGCGCTCGCCGCGCTCAGTCCGACCATGCTGGCGCACTCGGCCCTCGCGACGTCGGACATGGCGATGGCGTTCTTTTTCGTCGCCGTGGTCTTCGCCTTTTGGTGGCACCTGAATAATCTCAACCTCTTCACCTTCGCCGTCAGCAGCCTGACCTTCGGCTTGGCCTGTGTCGCCAAGTTCAGCGCAGTCATGCTGCTGCCCATGATGGCGATCATGATTGTTGTCCGTTGCCTGGCGGGCCCTCCGATCAACCACCCTTTCCGCGGAAACGACACCACGGCGCGACGCGCCCTCGGTTTGGGACTATCCTGGGCCGGCCATGGTCTGGTCGCGGTCAGCATCATTTGGCTCTTTTTCGGATTCCGCTTCGCCATGATGTCACCCGATGTTCCGGCGGGAACCATGCCCTTGGCCTGGGAGAATATTCTATCAGCGCATCCAAGCTGGGAACCCTTGATTTTTGGACTGCGCGATCTCCGGATTTTACCCGAGGCATTTCTCTACGGTTTCTCCTACGTGCTGGCCTTCTCGCTCGCTCGCGGAGCCTTCCTCGACGGACAGGTCGGCACCGAGGGCTGGGTTGATTTCTTCCCCAAAACGTTTCTCTACAAAACGCCGTCCGCCGAACTCATCAGTTTGGCGATCACGCTGATCGTATTCATATGGTGGCTACGAAAGCACCCTTCTTCGTGGCGGTTGCAGGCCTTTCGGTGGATTCCGGGCCTTACGCTTTTCGGGCTCTACTGGGCGTTTTCGCTCACCTCGACCCTCAACATCGGGCATCGCCACATCCTGCCGACCTACCCGCTCTTGTTTATTGCGACCGGAGCCATCATCTGGGCCAGCGGCCAGATCAAGGGATCGGCCATCGTGCAAAAATGGGTCCCGCTGGCCTTGGGCGCCACCCTGATTGCCGGACAGTTGGTTTCCGTAGCCTCGATCCACCCCCACCATTTGGCCTACTTCAACACGCCCAGTGGCGGGCCGGCCAAGGGCTATCAACATCTGGTGGACAGTTCTCTCGACTGGGGCCAGGACCTGCCCGGACTCGCCGCTTGGCTGGACCAAAACTCCGGTTCGGCCGATCCGGTCTTTATGGCGTATTTCGGCACCGGCGAGCCCGCCCACTATGGCATCAATGCCAGGACCGTGGTTCGCCTGCCCAATTTCGATCTCCCGCAAACTTGGCTGCCGCTGGAGGCAGGCACCTACGCCATCAGTGCCACCATGCTCCAGCATCCCTACCGCCAACAACACCAGCCGTGGTCAGCGGAAAGCGAAGCCGCATTCCAGAATCTGGTTAATCTGAAGTCCAGTTTCTGGAAGATGGCCGGGCGACCCGAAGACCACCCCGAGCTGTTGGATGGGGCTCCGGTCGATGAGTGGCGTCATGCTTGGAACCTCTACAACGAACTTCGTTTCGCTCGGTTGTGTGAATACCTGAAAATTCGTCCCCCCGAAGCCATGATCGGATACTCCATCCTCATCTTCCAACTCGACGAAACTGAAATCCAACAAGCTTTGCACGCCGACCTGCCGACCTTGGTGAAATTAATCGAATCGGCCACTGACCTGCCGTTTGCGCCGGAGACCTACTGAT
>CAKZMS010000672.1 GCA_937128785.1 uncultured Opitutaceae bacterium
GGAGGATTCCCTCAGGTGAGACTGCCAAGTCGCCCGATCAGCTGGTGACAATATGGAATTTTTTGGCGGGAATGAAAATGGACCGCGGAGGCATCGTGGTCGCTTTTGGCGGTGGGGTGGTGGGCGATTTAGCGGGGTTCGCGGCGGCGAGTTACCTCCGCGGCGTGGATTTTGTGCAGATCCCTTCGACGCTGCTATCGATGGTGGACAGCTCGGTCGGCGGCAAAACCGGGATCAATCTTCAGTCAGGAAAAAATCTGGTGGGCGCTTTTCATCAGCCGCAGGTCGTCTACGTGATGACGGATTTGCTCCGGACTCTGCCAACCCGAGAATTTGCCGCCGGCATGGCCGAGGTGATCAAATACGGCCTGTTGGGGGATGCGGCGCTCTTTGAGGAGTTGGCGTCAACTCCGCTGACCGCGGACAGCCCGAATTTGGCGGCCGTGGTACGTCGGTGCTGTGCGGCCAAGGCAAAGATTGTCGAGGAGGATGAATTCGAAACCGCCAAGTCGGGGGGGCGGGCCCTGCTCAATCTCGGGCACACGTTCGGTCATGCCATTGAGAAGGTGGCGGGCTACAGTGTTTACCTGCACGGCGAGGCCGTGGCGATCGGTCTGGCCGCGGCGGCGCGTCTGTCCCGTGATCTCGGGCTGATCAAGTCGGAGGAAGTGGACCGTATCGATGCCGTTCTGGCGGCTCATCATTTGCCGGTGATACTCCGAGAGCCGATCGGGTTGACTGACCTCATGGCTGCCATGGCCAGTGACAAAAAGGTGCGCGCCGGCCGGCTGCGGTTTGTTGTGATGGACGCGATGGGTGCTTCCTCCACCCGGGATGATATTGACCCCGAATCGGTCGAATCCGTTTGGCGTGAAGTCGGGGCCGTGTAACCATTGGCGCCATGTCGGCGATTGATGAAGGCATTGTGCGGGAGTTTTTTGAGCAGAACGGCTTTCTGGTTCGGCAGGTCCGTAAATATCAGGTGCAATCGCGCCGCAAACACTCGGACGAGGAAATCGATCTGGTGGTCTATAATCCGGCGTGGAAACGCGCGGGCCGAAAGCCCGACTTCTTTCTATTCTCTTCCGAACTTCCGTTCGTGCACCGGGCGGTGGTGGCGGTGAAACCCTGGCATACCGGGGTATTTTCGGCCGCCACCATCAAGGGGTCCCCGGAGATTCTCCGTTTTCTGGAAGAAGAAGTCCTGAAGGCGGCCAACAAGTTGTTTCCCGACGAAGGCGCCGATAGCGACCCCGGAGAGCAGCCCAGCAAGATATTGGTATTACCGGGGTTGCCTACTCAGGAGCCTTATCGCTCCCAGAGCGTGGCCTTGCTCAAGGAACGGGGCGTCGACGGCATTATTTCCTTTCGCGCCATGCTGCTCGACCTGATCGACAAGGTGGAGGTCAATCGCAACTACCGGAAAAGTGACACCCTCCAGGTGATTCGTATCCTGAAGAACTACGAATTGTTGCGAGATGGTCAGTTGGATTTGCTGTCCGGAGATCGGCGCGCCAAGTCTTCCTGAATATGGCATCCTCGATTCATCCCAGCGCAGTTGTTGATCCTGAGGCCCGATTGGGCGACGGCGTGGAGATCGGCCCGTTGGCGGTGGTCACGAAATGGGCCCGACTGGGTGACGGCGTGGTGGTGCATCCGGGCGCGGTGGTGGGCGGCGATCCCCAATATACGGGTTTTGACTCTCAGCTGGCCACGTTTGCGGAAGTCGGCGCGGGCTCGATCGTGCGGGAGTCCGTCACCATCAATCGCTCGATGTATGAGGGCAAAACGACCCGGGTTGGGGCGAACTGTATGCTGATGGCCTGCAGTCATGTCGGTCACGATTGCGAGGTCGCCGATGAAGTCGTGCTCGCCAACAACGCCATGTTGGCGGGGCATGTGGAGGTGGGAGCCAAGACATTTATCGGCGGCGGTGCGGGGATTCACCAGTTCTGCCGACTGGGCGAAGGTGTCATGATCGCCGGGCTGGCCCGGATCACCAAAGATGTCCCTCCATTTTGCATGGCGGCTGAGCGGGATGACCTCACGGGTCTCAATCTCGTGGGACTGAAGCGGCGGGAATGGCCGCGCGAAGTGATCACCGAAATTAAAACAACTTTCCACGCGGTGTTGAGTCAGGCCGGTAACCCCAAGCCGCGCGCTGCGGAGCAATTGGCCATGGTCAAATCCGATGCCGCGCGCACGTTTTTGGAATTTTTTGCCGGCGGCAAACGGCCCATTGCTCGGTCCCGATCTGCGGAGGGGAAATGAAGAATCTGCCTTTGGCCGTCACGTGCGGTGATCCCGCGGGCGTGGGCCCTGAGGTGATCTTGGGGTGGTTGCGCTCGCACCCGGCAGATCTTGGGGATCTTGAAGTTTTGGGTCCGGCGGCGTGGGTGGGTCAGCTTCCCGCTGACGTCCACTGCCGGACGTTGGGCGACCCTGCATTCGAGCCCACACCGGGAAAACCGGATGCGGATTCTGCGATGATCGCATGGTCCGCCATGCAGGAAGCCGCTCGCGGCTGTCGGGAAGGGCGCTATCGCGGCGTGGTTACCGGACCGGTCAGCAAGTCCCAGTTGGCCTCCGTTGGATTTAAACACCCGGGACAGACCGAGTTTTTTGCGGCCGAGTGGGGAGGGGATCCCGTGATGGCGTTTGTGGGGGATCACCTGCGGATTGCGCTGGCGACCTGGCATGTGCCGTTGGCTCAGGTGCCGACGGCGCTTTCAGCTGCCGGAATCGAGCGAGCCGTGAGGGCGGCGGTGGAATTGACCCGGGTCGCTGACATCGCCTCACCCCGCATCGCGGTATGTGGGCTTAATCCCCATGCGGGTGAAGCAGGACTGTTGGGCGGTGAAGAACGTGATCTCATCGATCCCCTGCTGGATCGGCTGCGAGAGGGGATACCTGGACTGTCGCGCACCTTGCCGGGCGATACGGTATTCGGGCGCGCTGCTCGGGGGGAGTTCGATGCGGTCGTCGCACTGTATCATGATCAGGGCCTTGGTCCGCTGAAGACCCTGGATTTTGACAACGCGGTGAATGTCACCCTCGGCCTTCCTTTTGTGCGCACGAGTCCGGATCACGGGACGGGCTTCGATATCGCAGGAAGAGGAATCGCCAGCTGCACGAGTTTTGCTCACGCGGTAGAGTTGGCCAGAAAGTTGAGCGTCGTGAAATTGCCGCCTGATAGCTTATCAAATCATGCGTGACGAACGCACCCGCGTTATGGCGATGGTCGAAACGCACAGCCAAAAGGCGGCGGCCAGTGCCTATGATCGGAGTGTGTGCATCACTGCCGTCAGTCGGGCGCGGGATCACATTTTGAGCATCGATGAAAGCCCAACCGGTGAGCAGTTCTTAGCTGAAGCGAGGAGGCGGTTGGCGACGTTGATCGAGAATTATCACGACCCCGACGGGGAATACACGTCAGGGCGCAGTGTGCTGGTGCCGATCTTGGACGATCTGCATACGGGAACTTAATCGAAGGACCAAAGTTTGAGCCGGA
>CAKZMS010000673.1 GCA_937128785.1 uncultured Opitutaceae bacterium
CCCTGGGGCCGGTGCCGCCACAAAGCCGCGCGCCTCGGCCGCGCCGCCCAGATCGGCGCGCGCAACCTCGCGCATGAATTGCGCCTCCAGGCTCGCGATCTGTTCCAGGACAAGGGCGCGACGGCGCGGGTCAAGGCCCCGTTCCGACAGGCGCGCCATGCGTTCTTCGATAATGCGCGGCAATTTGGCGACTTCCAGGCTCGCCTCCCACGCGCTCAACTCTGACGGATCGGTCACAGGGTGGTTCATTCGCCGCCGAGGGCTACGCCCGGGTGAAAGGTGAAGTCGGCGTCTGCATGGCCACCAGCGGCCCCGGCGCCACCAATCTCGTGTCGGCCATCGCCGATGCCTACATGGATTCCATCCCATTGGTCTCCATCACCGGTCAGGTCTATTCCAAGTTCATCGGCAAGGCGGCCTTCCAGGAAACCGACTTCTACGGCATGACCCTGCCCGTCGTGAAGCACTCCTACCTGGTCATGGATGCGGCCGAGTTGCCGCGGATTATCAAAGAAGCTTTCCATCTCGCCCGTTCCGGCCGTCCTGGTCCTGTCGTGATTGATATTCCCAAGGACGTGCAACAGGCCCGGCTCTGCCCGGTCTTCCCGTCCACGGTCGAATTTGCCAACCCCACCATCGCCCACACCCCGGAGGCCTCCGACGACGAACTCAAAAAAGTCCTCGAGCTCATCGCCGATGCGAAACGCCCGATCATCTACTCCGGTGGTGGCATCATCTCGGCCGAAGCGTGTGAAGAGCTGAGAAGCTTCGCCCGCGCCGCGAACATTTCGGTCGCCACTACGCTGATGGGCGTCGGTGCTTTCCCCGAGGACGATGAGCTTTCCCTGCACTGGTTCGGCATGCATGGCGCGGCCTATGGAAACTGGGCCGTTGACCAAGCCGATCTTGTGCTCTGCCTGGGCGCTCGTTTTGACGATCGGATCACCGGCAACGTCGACAAGTTTGCCGAAAAAGCCCGCATCGTGCACATCGACATCGATTCGTCGGAGCACAACAAGAACAAGCAGGTTCTCTTCCCCATCGTTTCCGATATCAAATACGCGCTCGGTCGGCTCAACGAATTGATCGCCAGCAACAGCTTTACGCCCCCGGATACCACAGCTTGGCATGAGCAGCTCGCGACTTGGAAGAAAGAGCATCCTTTCACTTACGCGGAGGGCCCCCACATCACCTCCCAGGAGGCGATCAAGGTGCTCTACGAATTGACCGATGGCGATGCGGTGATCACCACCGGCGTGGGCCAGCACCAGATGTGGGCCGCTCAGTTCTATCGCTTTAACGAGCCCCGTCGCTACATCAGCTCCCTCGGTTTGGGAGCCATGGGTTTCGGCTACCCCGCCGCACTTGGCGCGAAGGTTGCCGCTCCCGACAAACACGTGATCGATATCGACGGGGACGGATCGTTCGCCATGAACATCCAAGAGCTGGCGACAGCCAAGATCGAGAAGATCAATGCCAAGGCTCTGATTCTGAACAACCAACACCTGGGGATGGTGGTGCAGTGGGAGGACCGCTTCTACGACAGTATCCGCGGCAACACCGTTCTCGGCGACCAGAATGACATCGGCGGACCGGAAAACCCCGATGCGCTCTATCCTGATTTTGTGAAGATCGCGGAAGGTTACGGCATCAAAGGACGCCGGGTCATCAAACGTGAAGACCTCCGCGAAGCGATGCAGGAGATGTTGGACCATGACGGCCCTTATGTCTTGGACGTGATCGTCCCCTATACCGAACACGTGATGCCGATGATCCCGGCGGGTAAAACCGTCAATGAGATGATCCTCGAGTAGGACGATCCCTCCAATCAACCGTTTTCAAAAACGACCGGCGGATCACGCCGGTCGTTTTTTTTTGCAGGAGTTTATTCCCGGGAACTGATCAGCAGCTCCAGGCGTTTGATTTCCCGCAACACCCGATTGCTGTGCATCTCCATCCAAAACCACACCTTCATGAACGCGATGAACGTCAGGCAGTACAGGCAGACGCCGCCCCAGAGCAATTGCTGGCGGACCACTTCGGCTTCGTAAAAATTTATCGCGGACCACCCGAAGGCGCCCAACGAAACCAGGCTCAGGATGAACGCCATGGCGTTGGTGAACTGATTGCGGCCGCGAAATGCCGTGATGAGCTCCTCGGCCAAGCTGGGGTCTTTGCCCAGATCAACTTCGGGGTGAGAGCGGTGCAGCGCTTCGGCGATTTTTTTATCGATGTCTTTCATGATGTTTCCTTTTCCATTTCGTTTCTGAGTCGTTCGCGCAGCGAGTGCAGACGCGATTTCACGGTGCCGACTGGCACCTCCAAAATCTCCGCAATTTCCATGACGGATCGGCCGACCTCATAGTACAGCCCCAGCAGTTCCCGATCGGCCGAAGCCAGCGATTCGATCGCCGCATCCAAAGGAGAATCTCGATGGGGAGCGGCCGATGATTGTTCGACTGTTTCCGTCGCTTCGCGGCTGGCTTCGGTCACGAGATCGCGTTCGCGTTGGCGTCGCCGAACAAAGTCCGCGGAGCGGCGCCGCACGATCTGGAACAGCCAACGCGGAAAGCAGGCCGGGTCCTGCAAGCGACCGATACCCCGCGCCACCGCTATCCAAGTCTCTTGGGCAACTTCCCTGGCCGCATCGACATTGCCGGTGCTGACCATGGCCATGCGCTCAACATCCCCACACCATAGATCATGCAACGAAGTGAACGCCGGGCCTTCTCGCCCCTGCACGCGCAGAACAAGTAGTTCGGTAAGGATTTGGCGGGCGTCACGTTTCATCGGTTTCCATGCATAGGTCGCTTGCCGATGAGGTTTGGTTCATGAGCCGCGAAATTTTTCCGACCCATGTTCCCGATGCTTACTTTGCGGTCATAACATATACGCCGTCCCAATCGCTGGGAGGTGGATTGTCGCGCATGTTGGCGACGATTTTTTGGTAAACCAGTGAAGGAGAGTTTTCCACACCGGGGGCCAACCCCGGCTGCAATGGCTCCAAGATCGCACTCTTTTCGAAGGCGGCCAGAGAGCCCACCCAATCTCGGGCGTAGTATTTTTGCATCCCCTGTCCAAACAGAGACAAACACTCCAAAGTCCGATCCGAGGCGTCTTCGCGTAATCCGGTGATTTCGTGAATCGGCACGGGTTGAGAGCGCCCCTTCACCACGATACGACCCAGGGGGCGGAAGAGGATGCGATCGCCGCCGTGTTTTTCACAGGCCAGCTTGGTGCTTTCGGTGACCATGGTGAAAGCGCCCCAGCTCTTGGCGCCACTTTCCATGCGGGCAGCCAGGTTCACCTTGTCGCCCATCATGGTGTAGTTGAAACGGGAGCGACTGCCCATGTTGCCGATCATGCACTCACCGGTATTGAGTCCGATCCGCGTGCGCATGCGATGCACCATATCAGGCCACTTGTCTCCCTCCTTCGTCCATTTCTCGCGCAAATCGTCGAGCCGGCGATGGACCAGCTGCGAGACCAGACAGGCTTTGTAGGCGTG
>CAKZMS010000674.1 GCA_937128785.1 uncultured Opitutaceae bacterium
CGTGACCTGGAATGTCGACGACCCCCGCGGCGTGCACAATACGATGTTCTCCCTGCACCCGCATTCCTCCGGTAAAGTGATGCAGATGTTTTTCTGCACGTTCCCCGAGCCGATGCCGCCGGGAGTGACCTACGAGGGCAAGCCCTCCTACAATTCGTCAAATAAGCTGTTGGGCTGTTCGCCTTACGAACAAGTCATGCAGGATCTCGATACCGTGATCGCCCTTTACGATATCGATCCCGGCGAGGACTTCCCGCAGGTGAACGGTTTCTTCTCCAAGGATCTTGTCGATGTCGAGGAACACGACTCTGGCTGGATCTTTGCCCGGGGCGGCACGACCTACCTCGCTTACCGCCCCTTGGCGGACTACACGTGGGAGCCGCACGTGCGTTATCCCAACGGCCGTGATCCCACGGTCACGGAAGAGACCGGGGGCAAAGTCCTCGTGAGTCCGCACGTCAAGAACGGCACGATTCTCCAGGCTGCTGACGGTACTGAGTTCCCCAACATGGCCGCCTTCAAGGCCGCGATTCTTGCGCTGCCGTTGACCTACACCCTCGATCCCATTCCCACCGTCACGTTTACCTCACTGCGCGGTAAGGAAATGAGCATGACCTACGGCCAAACGCCCTTGGTCGACGGTGCCCCCATCGACTATTCCGGCTGGAAGCTCTTCGAGGGACCGCACCTCAACAGCGAACTCAATAGCCGCGTGCTCACTATTACCCACGGTCAGCTCGGTCGCGTATTGGACTACAATACGCTGTCGATCACGGATATCGTGGTGCCATAGTCACTCGCGCCGCGGATTTCGAGCCATGCCTACCCCGACCGCCTTACCGCTGTCCTCCGTCCGCCTCACCGGCGGCGTGCTGGGGGAGCGGGTGGAGCGGGTGGGCACCGTGACCCTGCTTCGCCAATGGGAAGCTCTCAATGACCGCATCCCGGGGGCGCCGCCGAGCCACGCCGTGCGCAACCTGCGCATCGCCGCCGGCGACGAGACCGGCGACTTCGACGGGTTGTGGTTCCAGGATTCCGACGTCGCCAAATGGTTGGAGGCGGCTTGTTACCGCGCGAGGTTCGCCTCGGACCCGATTCTCACCTCGGCGATGGATGAACTCGTGGACCTCTACGAGCGCGCCCAGGAGGACGACGGCTATCTGCACACCTACACACAGCTGACCCCCGGGGCGAAACGCTGGGAAAATCTGCGCGATTACCACGAGCTTTACTGCTTCGGTCACTTCATCGAAGCGGCGGTGGCGCACTACGACACCACCGGATCGCCCCGACTCCTGGCGGTGGCGACCAAGTTGGCAAACCTGCTGGTCAAAACCTTCGGCGCGGGCGCTGATCAGATCCGGGCTTATCCGGGACATCCCGAGCTCGAACTGGCGCTCGTGAAACTCGCCCGGGCCAGCGGTGATTCGCGTTATCGGGATCTGGCGGATTTCTTCGTGCGCGAACGCGGCCGCAGCCCTCATTACTTTGTCACAGAGGCGGAACGCCGGCAGGAAAAGACACCGCCGGTTTGGTCTTACTACGACGACCAAGCTTACTGGCAGGCCCACGTGCCGGTGACCGAACAGACCGAGCCGCGCGGGCATGCCGTGCGCGCCATGTATCTCTACTGTGCGATGGCGGATCTCGCCCGCGAAACGGGGGCGACCGATCTGCGCGAGAGTTGCGAACGGCTCTGGCGCGAGATGGTGGCCAAGCACCTTTACGTCATCGGGGGAGTGGGGGCCGACGGGCCGGGCGGCGAGAACTTTTCCGAGCCCTATGATTTGCCCGATGACCGCTCCTACGCCGAGACCTGTGCGGCCATCGGCCTCATGATGTGGGCCCGGCGGATGTTGGATCTGTCATTGGATGCTCAATACGCCGATGTGATGGAACTTGCTCTCTACAACAACGTGCTCGCCGGTTTGTCACAGGACGCCTGCCACTACTTTTATGTGAATCCTTTGGCGGTGAATCCCGGCGAAACGCGGCGCCGCTACGATTGCAAAATGGTGAAAACCCAACGGGTGCCGTGGTTCGGCTGCGCGTGTTGCCCCCCCAATGTCGCCCGACTGCTGTCCTCGTTGGGTGAGTATGCGGTGAGTCGCACCGAGACCGGGCTGGCGTTGCACCTGTTCGCACCGATGCACCTCGAGCATGCCGGCTGGAAGCTGCGCGTGGAAACGGAATACCCGTGGCAAGAGTCGATTAAAATCACGGTGGAGGCCGCGCCGAAAGGTGAGGCCGAGCTGGCGATTCGCGCGGCGCGAGCGGATTGGAAACGGGCGGGAGCATCGCTGGGTGAAGCCGTGGATGGCTACGTCCGCGTATCTCGCGAGTGGCAACCGGGTGATATCATCACGGCGGATATTCCCCTGCCGATCGAGCGCGTGCGGGCCCATCCGCGCGTGACCTCAGCGGCTGGTCGCATTGCCTTGGCCCGGGGGCCGGTGATCTACGCGGTGGAGGAGGCGGATCATGGCCCGGGATTACCGAGCTTCGGCGTCGCCCGGGAAACCGAGCTCACCCCGACTTGGGAGCCCGATGCGTGGGGTGGGGTGGTTACGATCGCGGGTGAAGCAATGCGAGAAACGCCCCCGGAGCACCTTTACCAAACCACGGCCAACGCCGGGCGAGAAACTGTGCCTTTACGAGCGATTCCCTACGCCTGGTGGGGCAACCACGGTGAAGGCGAAATGCGCGTATGGCTGCGCGACTACCAATCATGAAAACCAACTCATCCCAAATCCTGACCTCCAGCTTGATCGTGCTGATCGCGCTGGCCCCCAGCAGTTTCGCGCTCACCCCGGCGGAAGCCGAGGCCCGGGTGAAGCAGGATGATGCGACCGTCACTTTTCTCGAATACCTGTGCGATGATCACGGTGGACGTTTGTCTGGTTCGGCGGCCAACGAGGCCGCCCTGGCCGATCTCGAAGCCGCGTTGCGCGAGTTGGGCCTGGACCCCATCCGCGAAACCTTCCCGATGCCAGGCTGGGTGCGGCAGGATGATACCCTGACGATGCTCGCACCGGTGCACCGCGAGATGCGGGCAATCGGACTGAGTTACCTCGAACCGACGGGTCCGCTGAACGGCCCGGTCGTCGACCTGGGCGCGGGTGCGCCGGAGGACTTTGCTAAATTGGAGATTCCCGCAGGAGCCATCGGATTGTTTGGTCCCAGTTCACGCGGCCGGGCTGGCGCGGTGGGACAGCGGGCGTTGGAGCATGGCATGGCGGGGTTGATGTTCATCAATCGCGTGGGGGGCGGGCAGCTGTTGGCCCGCACGGGCGGCTTCCACGGTAAACCGCTGCCGTTGCCTATTTTTTCAATCACTCAAGAAGAGGGTTTCTGGATGCGTCGCCTCATCGCGCGCGGTGAGCCGGTCGAAGTGGGATTGCAAACCCGCTCGTTCAATAAGCCCGTCGAAGTCGACAACCTGCGCGTGCGTATCCAGGGCAAGACCGACGAGACCGTGTTGGTGGGCGGGCACTTTGACAGTTGGGAAAAGGGGCAGGGCGCGATCGACAACGGTTTGGGGGTGGCGCAACTGCTGGCCCTTGCCCGCGTGCTGCGCGACGCTGATTTGGAACGCACCGTCGAACTCGTTTGGTATAACGGTGAGGAACAGGGCCTGTGGGGATCGCGCTACGCGGTTGCTGAAGGTGCGGATGCCAAGAATCCGCCGGCCGTCATGCTCAATCTTGATATGGTCGGGGTGCCGATTGGCGTGAACGCGATGGGGCATGACGAATTGGTTCCGCTGTTGGATTGGTGGAACGAAAACCGCGGCGAAGGCCGGCTCGAACAAGGCGTCACCAACACGACTTGGATGGCTAGTGATCACACGCCCTATCAGGTCAACGGCGTGCGGGTGATTACGTTCTATGCGCCCATTCCCCAGGAGTCGGTGCGCTACTATCACGATTTTGCCGATACCTTCGACAAGCTCACGCCGGAGATAATCAAAGACTCTTCGGGTGTCATCGCCTCACTCGTGGTGGAGCTGGCCAATGCGCCCGATCTGCCATCCGGACTGGTGCCGGAGGCCGACGTGGAGGAGATGCTGAAGGCGGCCAAGCTCGAGGAACGGCTCCGTGGATCCGGTCTCTGGAAATTCTGAATCATTCACCGTGATGCCTGTGATGAAAACCCGACTCATTTGTTGGCTGGTCTTGTTTGCCGTTACGTTCACCCCGGTCCGCGCGGCCGATTGGATGACCTCGCCCAAAGCGTCGGTGTTGGCGGTGGGGGGCTCCATGATGAACGCCAATCACTTCGCCGATTCCACGCTGCCCGCCATGCGCGCGCATTATGCCGGGACCAAGACGGTGGCGTTGGTGTTGCATCCATCGCACGTAGCGGATCGCGACAAGATGGAGCGCCGACTCAAGGAGGCCTTCAAACACCTCGGTGGGCAGGAAGCGTTTTCCTTGCACCGGTTTGATCCGGAAGAGGCGAATCGCCGACTGGCCGCAGCGGATGCCGTTTTCCTCGGCGGGGGCGATACCTTCATGTTTCTGCGCGTGCTCTACGAAACCGGACAGCTCGGCATTTTGCGGCAGCGAATCCTGGAAGGCGTGCCGGTCGCCGGCAGCAGTGCGGGGGCGAATGTCATGGGCCCGGTCATTGGCACGACCAATGACTTCCCCGTTACCGATGTGCCGACGCGTCGGTCATTGGCGGTGATCCCGGTATTGATCAATCCGCACCATCCCTTGCCGGAGGCGGAATCGGCCTT
>CAKZMS010000675.1 GCA_937128785.1 uncultured Opitutaceae bacterium
ACTGTGGCCGAATACTAATCCACTAAACCAGGTGCCTAGCCCCTTCTCCTCGGGGCTAGGCACACAATAATTCCAGAACCATGTATAGTTTCAGGCATTAGCCAAATCGCCTGAAGGGAGAGAGCATCATGGATTTTCTCAGATTTTTCCTAAAGAGAATAATTGTAGCTATCCCCCTTTTGATCGGTATTTCGATTGTTTCGTTTGCGATCATTCAAGCCGTTCCAGGCGACTTCGTAGACACTTGGATCGCAAACACCTCGGCGCAGACCGGTAAATCCTACGACGAACTGTTGCCGCAAGCTCAGGCCATGCGCGAGCGTCTGGGGCTGGATCAGCCGATTGCCATCCAATACCTTGATTGGTTGAAGAATATCGTTTTCGCGGGCGATTTCGGGATGTCGTTTGAACAAAACCGTCCTGTCACCGAAGTGATCGGTACCCGTCTGCCCAGAACCCTGCTTCTTGCCATTATCACTGTTGTTGCAAGCCAAGTCATTGGTGTGCTGTTGGGCATCTACGCCGCGACGAACCAGTATAAACTTGGCGATAGTATTGCGACCCTGATTGCCTTTATGGGCATCGTTATCCCGAAGTTCGTGATCTCGCTGGTGATCCTCTACTTTCTCGCCATTGTTTGGCATTCGCCCTATATCGGCGCGGTCAATTCTGCGAAGTTCATTTTGCAAGATCATTGGGATCTGGCCAAGTTCTGGGACTTCCTGAAACACGTCTGGCCAGTGCTGCTTGTCTCGATCTGGGCAGGGCAGGCGTATACCACCCGTATGATGCGCGGCAATCTGCTGGATGTATTGAACATGCAGTATATCGAAACAGCCCGTGCCAAGGGTCTGTCCCGCCGCAAGGTTCTGATGAAACACGCCGTGCCGAACGCACTGCACCCCGTGATCATGAATTTGGGCACCCGTTTTGACTATATGATCAAGGGCGAGATCGAGATCGCCATTGTGTTGGGCATGCCAACAGTTGGTCCGCTGATCCTAAGCTCGGTCGGAGATCGGGATATGTATGTGGTCGCTGCAATTTTCATGATGGTCGCTGTGCTTTTGGTTCTGGGTAACCTTTTCGCCGACCTGATGCTTGCGCTTCTGGACCCGCGCGTTCGCCGTGCCACCGTTAGCAGAAACTAAGGACGAAGCCGATGTCTGATATCAATATGAATGCTGACGCCGGAACCGCAGGTCCTAACCTGTCATACTGGCAACTTGTCCGACGCCGTTTCCTGCGCAACCGTTACGGGGTTGCCGGATTGATCGGGTGCCTGATCGTGATCTGCTCGGCCGAGGCCTCGAAGGACTGCAGCGGGAACGCGATGGTGCGGCAGTCTTCGTGCTCGATCACGAGAGGCAGGTCATCGCCGCGCAGGACAGGCTCCGACAGCTCAAAGATTTTGGCGAGCTTCCCGGCGGTGAGACGATGATCCACATCACTGGCGACGAGGAGTTGCAGCTGGCAATGGGTCGTGGAGCGAGCGGTGCCGCCGCAATCGATGAAGTCTTTGCGGACGCGACCGATTTCGGTGACGTGAAAGTGCGCCGGCACGATGTCATCATCCGGCAACACGATGTGCAGGTTGGCATCCGGGTGCTCACGCAGAGCGGCGATGAAGGGCAGGGTGGTATTCATGATATTGTGGAAAGGTTACAGTTAGCAGCACTGGGCGGCGGAAAGGGATTCACGATCGGTCTGGAGTTGCGGGTCGGTCTGGGCGAGAAGGTCGACGGTGCCCAGGACGCGCTTCACCACCGGGTCGGTTGTCTTCGTCAGGCGGTAGTGAATGAACGTGCCCTCGCGACGTTCGTGCAAGAGACCAACCTGTTTGAGCACCGAAAGATGGCGGGAGATTTTTGAGGGGATGTAGCCGGTGATGGGTCCGATCTCGCAGCTACAGAGCTCCGTCTTGGCGCGCAGTAGGCTGAGAATACGCAAGCGAGCGGGATCGGCCAAAACGTTCATGAGTTGGGCCACATCGCGTAGTGAGTCTTCCGGGTTGGTTGGCATACAAAATTCTGTATTTGCGGAATAACAGAAATATGGAGGTCGGAAAGTCAATCTGGTTTTTTTGGAAAGTAGCGGGAGCTTCTGGCTCGTGTCGCCACCACACTGCTGCGCGAGCTAGAAACTCCCGCTACTCTGTTAGGCGAATCGTCCCGCTGGTGAGGATCTGTGCGCGCAGGCCGCCGCGGCCTTTGAGGAAGGCCTCGGTGCCGGGGGCGTAGGCCTGGTCCATCCAGTAACACGGGGAGCACTCGCGGGTGCCAAAAAACCGCACGCCTTGGATCTCGAATTCTTCGCCGATCAGGGAATTCAGATCTATTCCGGCCGTGAGGACGTTGCGACGTAAGTCGGCGGGGCTCCGGTCACCAAAGTTCAGGTGCGCACCCAGTTCCGCGAAGACTTCCTCAGCGAAAAAGGTGATCTGACCTTTGTAGTCGGTCTTATAATCGAAGAAGCGATCACCGCGGATTCCACTGCCAGCCACGCACTCGATTTCCTTGACCGCGATGACCGGATTCTCCCCGGCAGGTTTGCCGTGGTGACCAAAATAATTGTGGCCCGGGGAAATGAAGAATTGGCGCAGGCTCACGGTGGTGCACTAGGTCGTGGTTTTCGGCGCGAGCAACTGCAGATGGCAACTGATCGCGGAGTTCAATTCATGCGCGTTGCCGAGCAGAGGGTGCGAAGCCGAATCGACTCAAATCGGGTAACGTGGTCGCATGGATTCGAATCAAGTCGAGCAATTGAAAGCCAACCGGGTGGGTTTGGCGGCTGATTGGATTCGAGCGATTCAGATGGCTCCGTCGAGCAATCCGCTGAACTCGCCGGAAACGATGGTGCATCATGTTGTTCCCGCCTGGGAACGTATCATGGCGACGCTGGAATGTCATGAATCCGGATGTCCCGCCACGCCGGACCTCATTGCCGAAGGTTGGCCCCCGCGATGCCGGAGCGCGCAAAATCCTTTCCGACAATTCTACCTGCGGGGCGAGCAATGCCTCTTTGATCACTCGTTTGTGAAAAACGAGCTCAGCGCGGCTGAACAAGCCGAGCTACGGGTGGCATTCCGCGCCGTGGCGGCGGAGGAGATCTGTGCGTTTGAAGGGGTGACCAGCTACTGGCGGCCCTCTTCAATGTCGTAGACGTCGAACCACACCCGCACCTGTTTGTTGGCCGGGATCACCTGAGGAATATAGCCCTCCAGAAACATCTGCAGCGGGACCGGCATTTCGCTGATCCGCATGTCGCGCATCTTGTTGTTCCACTGGACCACTTCCTCGGCGGATTTCACCTGGGATTGCTCATTGATCCAGGCACCCACTTCTTCGTCGGTGGCTCCGGTCGCGGCGAGGTCTTTGAAGGCCTCATGGTCGATGCCGGTGAAATCAAAAAAGTAACGATCGAGCGGGCAGTTATAGTGATACTCATCGGCGGTGCCGGCGATCACCGCGCGGCACTTGTCGAGCATGCGCCCGGCGTGGACATAACCTCCCACCAAAGCCCGAGGACTGCGGGGAAATTCCTTCGAAAGGTCGAGAGCGAGTTCAGAAACAGTGGCCATGAAAGGAAGGGGCGCAACGTGGGCGGATTCGCAAATTAAGTAGGTGAGTGGTGTCCGGATCGGGGAAGGGGTCACGTCGGAAATAATGAACTGCGCCCCTTGGGCTTCGTTCACAATTTAACGACATGACCCTAACGATGTTCGAAGCCCCGTAACCCGGGCCGAATGTCGACAGCCCCGCGCAGCCACTCCACCGCGGACGACACGGAGGTCGTCCCTCCCTTCACTCCGGCAACGTCCACCGCGTTTGGTAGATTGCCGTCGTGTGGTCGTGTTTGTTGTCCGGGTTCCAGTCGGGCTTTTGGTAGTAAAAGGTCAGGATCTCGCCGGGGGAGGTTTCGATCGAAACGGGGTAGCCCAGATCGTGATTGGGCGCGTCGTCCCGCAGCATGATTTCGGTCGCCGGATTCCAGGTGATGCCGTCCTCACTGATCATGGCCCGCTGACCAAACGGCGCCGTGCGGCGACCATAGGTGCACAGCAGGCGTCCGTCACTCAGCACGAGCAGATGCGGCGGAAAACCGAGCATCGGGGTGGGGATTGCTTCCGACCAAGTCTGGCCGTTGTCGTCCGAATAGATCTGCCAGAGATAGAGATCCAACCGGCGGTCGTCATACGGTCGGCCGGTGGCGCGCATCATGATCACGATCCGTCCGCTGGGCATTTGCGCGATGTGCGGTTCGCCGAACCGCAGGCTGGGGTTAGCGGACTCCTGAGTATGGATATGGCGCCATTCTGCGCGCGAATCCGTGGCGTGGTAAACTTTGATGGCGTCCCGCAGCTCGCGATAGGCCCCGATCATGATCGATCCATCCTGCAAGGTTACGCCCCCATGGATGCTGTCCGGTCCCCAGCCAATGTGTTCCCACGTTTGGCCGTGGTCGGTGGAGGAGTAGAGGTGACTGCCGTCCAGATCGGCGGCGGCGAGGTATTCCGGTTGCACTACCTCCTTCATCCAGCGTTCCAACATCGGTCGCGGATAGGCCTCGGGGCCGAGCGCGTCGTAGGTTTCCGGCTTCCAAAAAACGGACCGCACGTGCAACAGGAGCTCGCCATTGGGAGCCATGGTTAGGCCGCCCTCGCGATCATCGAGGACGGTATCCACGGCGTTGACCGGAGCAGTCCAGGTGCGGCCGTCGTCGGGGGAGCGCATGACCGTGAC
>CAKZMS010000676.1 GCA_937128785.1 uncultured Opitutaceae bacterium
AACTCAAGTTTACCGATAAAACCCGGCGGGGAGATATTCTGGTGCGCTCGGGAGGCGTGATGGTGTTGGTGGATCCTAAGACCGCGCTTTATCTGAAGGGCACGGAACTGGACTACTCCGATCAACTCATTGCCGGTGGCTTCAAGTTCTCCAATCCCAACGCCAAAGCCAGTTGTTCCTGCGGCGAGAGCTTCAATGTTTAGTGGTCCGGGTGCTCAAGGATCCGCGAATAGTAACGACTTATGGGTTGTGTTCGCGGCGTAGCCCCCTGAAAACCGACGTGATCTACACTGAGTTGAACACTATTTGATGGCTACATCCTTTTCTTTTGGCGGCGGCAAACGCCGTGGTGGCGGACGCAATTTCCGCCGTAATAACGACCCCTACGCCCACATCCGGCGCAATCAGCGGATCCGGGTTCCCAAAATCCGAGTGATCTCTCCCGAGGGTAAACAGCTCGGGGTCATGCAGACCGACAGAGCCCTCGAGCTCGCCCAGCAGTTTGGACTGGATCTGGTGGAAGTGGCCTCCCAGGCCTCGCCGCCGGTTTGCCGGATCATGGACTTCGGCAAGTATGTCTACGAAGAGTCGAAGAAGTCGTCCAACTCGAAGGTCACGGCCAGCAAGATCAAGGAGGTCGAACTCTCTCCCCGCATCGATCAGCACGATCTCATCACCAAGCTGCGTCACGCCGAAGAGTTCCTCAACGAAGGCGCCAAGGTGAAGCTGCGGTTGAAGTTCCGCGGCCGCGAGATGGCCCACACCCAAATTGGGTTTGAGGTCATGAAGCGCGCCATCGGGGAAATCGAGGGCATGGGGCATGCTGAAAATGAGCCCAAGCTCAACGGTCGTCAGATCAACGTGATGATCACGCCGCACCCCGCGAACAAACGTAAGCTGAAGTATTTCCAGCCCAAACCCCCGCCGAACAAAGCTCCCGATCAAAAGAGCAAAGACAGTGGCGACGAGCAGGAGCCGGCCGCGAAATCCGACGTCGGCACCAAGTCGGAATAACTCGGTGGGGCGGGGACCGCATTCTCGTCGGCTGGCATGGGTGATCGCAGCGATCGGGCTGTTGACTGGATTGGTTGCGGTTGGCGAATCCGATTCGGGGAGCGAAACTGAATCCCCGGGACCACCCGGTCACTACGTAGAGGCGGAAGGCGTTTTCAAACCCTGGGGATTGAGACCAGAGGCACGGATGACTCCGGAAGGGGTGCAGTCTTTCGCGAACGCGTGGAATCGCATCGAACTGCGGCACGATTCACGCCAGATCGATCTCGATGGTCGGCGCATATTCTTAAGCGAAGGCGTCATCGCTCACCAGAGCGCACTCTGGTTGAGCGCAGCGGATGTGGCATCCCTGATCCACCCCGTGTTGCGGCCGCAGGATTTTGCCGACCAAGCCCGGGTGGTGAAACGGATCTGGATCGATGCCGGTCACGGCGGCAAGGACCGTGGCACCCACAATGACCCGCTCGCATTGAGCGAAAAACACCTGACCCTGGATGTGGCTTTGCGGTTGGAGAAGATCCTGACCGCGCAGGGCTTCGAGGTGATACAGACGCGCCGCGAAGACGTTTACATTGAATTGGCCGAACGGGGAGAACTCAGTCGGGACTCCGATCTGTTGGTCAGCATCCATTTTAACGCGGCCGGTAATCCTGACGCCCACGGCACCGAAACCTATGTGCTGACTCCGGCCGGTCAGCGCTCCACCGGTGACCACAAGCAGCGCACGGTCGATGAATTGGCGGCTGAGCCGGGCAATCAAACCGACGCATGGAACGCGATTTTGGGTTACCAGATGCACGATGCTTTGGTGGGCGACCTGGGCACGCTGGACCGGGGCCTGAAGCGGGCACGATTTGTGGTGTTGCGACTGACCACGGTGCCGGCGGTCTTGATTGAAGCGGGGTTTCTGTCGAATGACGAAGAGGCAACGAGGATTGCCTCGGCCTCGCGACGGGGAGAAATTGCGGAGTCGATTGCCAACGGCATCGTGGCCTACGCCAATCTCGTGCTTTCCACCCAACCATGATTTCCGCCACCCACCTGCTCTTGATTGGACTCGGGGGAGGCGTGGGTTCGATCCTCCGGGTCGTCGTGGCTGAGGCGCGGCCCGCGGGCAAGATGCCGTGGGGCACCGTCGCCGTGAACATCGTCGGTTCGTTGGTGATCGGTTGGGTGCTGGCCCGGGTGGGACCCGCCACCCCCAACTCCGGGCACTGGCAGGCCTTTCTAGCGCTGGGGTTTTGCGGTGGATTTACGACGTTCTCAAGCTTCAGTTGGCAGACTTTGGAGCAGTTGCGTCAGGGGCAGATTGTTTCGGCGCTGGTCCACGTGCTGATCTCGGTGGGGGTGTGTATCTTGGCGACCTGGTTGGGTTGGCGGATGGGACGGGTTTGATGCCGATGTTGAAACGACGGATTAGCATGCTTCTGGCGATGGTGACTCTGGTCACCGGAGGTATGGGCGCGGACTTGGTTTTTCGACCGGTGGCGGATGAAGCTCAGCGGGTGGTGATCCTGGCCAATTCCAATGATCCCGAATCTGTGGAACTGGCCCGGTTTTACTCCGATCAACGGAACATCCCGCGGGGCAATATTATCGCGTTGAATTTGCCGTTGGGGGAGGAGATCAGCTGGTCGCAATACGTCTCTCAATTG
>CAKZMS010000677.1 GCA_937128785.1 uncultured Opitutaceae bacterium
GGGTGGGCCATGCCGACCAGACGTTGCATTCTGGCAGTGGAAGAGGCGGCTTCGAGAGGACCATGGATTTTGACTTCATGGATCCGGATCTGTGGCACGTGGCCGTGACGCATCACCACGACCCGGGATTCAACGATTCCCTGGGTATCGCGAAGGTCCGCGGGGAAAAGTTCGCCGTGGCGACGAAGGAGTCGGATCCAGGTGGGGCGGATGGTGAGGGCACCATTGGGGAAGACGAAGCGGGGCGTGAAGCCGCGATCAAGCCAGACGCGAAAAGTATACCACCGCTGTTCGTTGTCGGCCAACACCACCTCGTCCAACAACGGCTCGATCGGTTGGTGTTCATGCAAGGGACCAATATCCGCCCGGCCCGGCACGACCCCCAGTCGAAACGGCAACGCGGGGTCGGAACCAAAGAGATCCTGGTCGTAGGGATGCCGGCGATTGAGCGCCTCGGCCCGCACCGTGATTTCATAGTAGCCATCGGCCGGGACCCCGTCGGCAAACGCGTGCAGCGGGCCATAACCGCCTTCATGACGGGTGGAGTTGCGGCCCTCGTAGAGCACCATGAAGCGATTATCGTGCACCTTGGTGTGGCTGTAGCGCAGCTCGGGTTGTTGGTAGAAGGAATCTTGGAAGTGCCAGGTCTGGGGGGCGGGGGGCTCCGGTTCGCCGAGCGCCTTTTCCACGATGACGTCGGCTGCTTCGATGTATTGATCGAGCAGATAGCCGGACGTGCGCAGGGTGTCGCCGACGTTGTCCAAGTGTTCGACCAACTGGTCACGGGGAAAACTCAGCGTCGGATCGAACATCGCCATGTTGATCTCGAAGAGGTCACCAATCGTATTCAGGTATTCGCGACGGTTGAGGCGGCGAAGCACAGTCTCCCGGTTCGTGCTGGCCAGCCGATCATGGCCGTCCGCCGCCACGGCGGTGAAATGATCGATCAATGCCTGCACCGTCTCGGCGGGCGGATGCTGCTGGGCCTCCTCGGGGGGCATGTCGCCCAGCACCAGCACGTCGATGATTTCCTGAATTTCGTGCAGGGCGTCCTCGGCGGTGATCGGCAGGTCCAGTTGATCGAGCCGCCGATCTCCTTTCTGTTTGTCGGGGCCATGGCAGTCTACGCAGTAGGCGCTGATGAACTCAGAATGGTCGAAGGTGGCGGATGGGTCTGCGGTGGCGAGGTTGACGGCGCCCGTTACGCCCGTTGCGAATCCCGCGAATCCGGCGGCGAGCAGCCATGGATGCGGAATCAAGGCGAACAGCGACCGGGAGGACGGCATGTCAGACGTTGCTGAAGTTGCGCAAGGTGCCGGAACTGACGCTGAATCGATCCGGCTCCACGCCGAAGTGCTGCAGCAGCGTCAGGTAGAGGTTCGAGAGCGGAACCTTGCCGTGGTCGTCATCCGGATATGACAGATGTGAGCCATGATCATGGCCGCCGCCGGCCAGAATGACCGGGAGGTTTTGGTTGGTGTGGGCATTCGCGTTGCCCATGCCACTGCCGAAGAGCACTTGGGTGTGATCGAGAAGGTCTCCTTGGCCGTCGGGGATGGACTTCATCTTGTCGAGAAACCGGGCGAACTCCTCCATCTGGTAGCGCTCCAGAATCAGGAGTTGGTCGATGTTGGCCTGCACTTTGCCATGGTGGGAAAGCGAGTGATAACCTTTGTTGATCCCGAGGGCACTGGAGGTGAAGTCTCCGCCGATTTCGAGGGTGGCAATACGAGTTGAATCAGTCTGGAGGGCGAGGGCGATCAGGTCGTAGAGCACGGGGAGATCGGACACGAAGTTTCGATCCCGGGGTTCCTCCATCTCCACCGCGGGTTTGGGCACGTGGGCCCATTGGCGTCGCAGTTGAATCTGCCGTTCCACGTCCCGGACGGACGTAAAGTATTCATCGAGCTTCTCGCGGTCCTGTTGGCCGAGTTGCCGGGCGAGGGACTTGGCGTCGCCGTGCACCGAATCGAGGATGGAATTGCGGAGGTCGAATTGATCGGTGGAACGGGCGACGTCCTCCGGATTGTCGGAAACGAAAAGTTTGCGGAACAGTTGGCTCGGCGAGGAAATGGGCGGGATGCGGGTGCCGCTGCGGGTCCAGCACATCATGCAACCGCCGTGGATGCCGGTTTCTGATCCGATGGTCAGTGACGGAAAACGGGTCACACCGCCGACTGATTCGGCCGCATATTGATCGAGGCTGATGTTGCCGTCCGGCATTGATTTGGCATCCATGCTGCGGATGCCGCTGAGGTAGGAGTGGATGGCGAAATGACCGCCCTTGATGCCATGGTCCAGGCCCGAGAAGAGAGTGAAGTCCGCTTGATGGCGGGCGAGCGGCTCGAGCAGGGAAGGAAGTTGGTAGTTCGCACCGTGCTGGGTGGGAAAAAACTCCGGACCATAGAATCCCAACATGTTGCCGATGCAGACCAATCGGTGCGGGCGGGTGTCATTGAGGACCTGACCCGGTAGTGAGCTCAAGCTGGTGCCGGCACCCAGCAGTCGGGGTGACAGCGAATCGAGTAACGGCAGGGCAAGGGACAGGCCGGTGGCGCGCAGGAAGTAGCGCCGATTGACGCGAGGTGGGGGCATAACGGGGCAGGTTACGCAGAATCGTAACCTCAAGCCTTCGCCCGTCGAGACATTCGGCTATGACCGTTCGACCC
>CAKZMS010000678.1 GCA_937128785.1 uncultured Opitutaceae bacterium
GGAGGGTGAGAGGGATGTCGGCTCCAAGCGGCGGAAGAAACGCATGGTGGGTTCCTCGCCCCGATCCAAATCGATCTCGGCGTAAGCATTTTCGATTTCCCGCCAAAGGTTGGTCTGCTCGGCAAGGGGGTATTTCACATACTCTCGACCAAGTAGGCTATCCACGATGAGGGCCGGCGGCTGCTCGGCGAAATCCTGCTCAAACTTGGTCCATCCGTCGGGCACGACGCCGTAGCTCGTGTCGGTCAACGGATCAAAGTTTGTCCAGGGAATCAGCCCGGTGAGGTAGTTCGTGTAGATGAACCGGGTGGCGGGTAGCCGACGGGCGTGGAAATAGATTTCGGGAAAATAACCCCAGACGAGGATGCGTTCCTCGTCGGTCGTCAGGGTGCGGGCAATCTCACCATGGGTCACCAGCGACTGATCGGCTTGGGCGAGGCGGCCGGAAATTGATTGGCGCTGCTGCTCGAACTGAATGATGGCGATTACGGCCAAGATGCCGACCACGCTCCATCGCACCGCTGGCGCGGGAAGGCGATTGCCCTTGGCGATTCGACCGATGATCCATCCTGCCAGCAGGCACATGCCGGGAATCATGGTGATGCTGTAGTGGGCGAAGCCGCGCCCTCCCAAAGTCGAAGATACCAAGGCGGAACACGTCCACCCGAGACCGATCAGAGCCAGCAAGGGAAATTGTCCGGCGGATTTTACGGTGCGGATGATCACGGTTGGCACCGCGGTCAAGAAACCGATCAAAGCCAGCAAAGCGATGAGTGGGGCATGCGCCCAGGCCATCTCCAGTGGTTTGGTCACCGTCAGCAATCGCTGGGGTAGCGGTATCTCTGGAACGTAGAGCTCGGTATTGAAGGTGAAGGTGTAGTAGAGGAAGTCGCCGACGATACCGTGATGGGCGTAATAGCCCAAGAACAGCAGGGGCGGCAGCACCATCGCCGTGGTCATTCCCGCAACCCACCTCAACAAAGTGCGGCGCCGGTCTGAAAATCGGTATGCCAGGAAAGCGATTGCGATTACGGCCACGAAAAAATCCAGCAGTCCGGGTTGCTTGCAAAGCATGGCCAGACTGAAGCAGAGGCCGATGGGCAGGCCGGCCCGATACGACGGGTGTTCATGGGTCAGCACCAAACCGGCAAACGCCAACGTGGAGAAGATCAGGAGAAACCACTCGGTGTGGGCGCACATCGCGTCGGTCGCATCGACGTAAACAAACTGGAGGACCACGAAAAGGACCGCGACCGTTGCAGCGGTGGTGCGTCCCTCCAGTTTCAGCGCCATCAATCCGAGCAGCAGGGCGCAAATGCCCAGCATGAAGGCAAGGCTCACGTGAATTGCCGCTGAACTCCAATCGCCGAACAACGCAAAGACCCCGGCTTTGAGGTAGGGCACGAGGGGGCTGCGATTATCCACGGCATCCCGGTAGAGCACATCGCCGACGAGCATTTGTTGCCCCATGGTCATGGTGGAACCCTCGTCGAGGTTCCAAATCGAGACATCCAACCACGGTGCCCGGAGTCCGACAGTTGCTCCGATTAACCCGATCCCGCAAAGCAGGATTATGGCGAACTTTCGCAGGGGCATCGAACGGGGAGATGTCATGAAAAGGCGGGTCGCGGCAGACCGAAGTCAATCGAGCGGCGACCGTCTTAACCTCGTGAACAGAGCGCAAGTGCTGATTCCCTCGGTCGGACCGAAGGGAATGCACCCACAAATCGAAGGGCCCCTGATGCAGGCCCGGGTCGATTCGGCGGGAATTACCCCGCCGCGGTTACTCAGCTCCCGGCATGGCGTGCTGCTGCGCGTAAGCGA
>CAKZMS010000679.1 GCA_937128785.1 uncultured Opitutaceae bacterium
CCCCGGTCGCCCGCTGTCCGGTGATGGTGAACGGGACGCCCTTGTCCGTCTGCAGGTAGCGCAGCCCTCTTCGCCACAGGTCCTGATTGACGAAGGGATTGTGGATCAGCTCAGAGAGCATGAAAACCCGGCGATGGGGATTCGCTGCCAGGGTTTCGTAGGCCCGCTCGATGGCGTTTTTGACTCCTAGGCAAAACCCGAAGTGGCTGGGAATCACATAATCGACTGCGCCAAAATCCAAGGTAACCGGATCCGTGGCACTGCGTTCGTGTCGTCGGGCGAGTTCCTTAATGGCGGCGCAGAGCTTCGATTGATAGAGTCCACTGGAAACGGTATCGCTCGCGTAGATTCCGGGGTTTCGTTCCTTTTCCGGTCGGAATTTATAGATGAAATCGTTTTCGCCCAGATGGAGGTAGGGGATGTGAACCAGCTGATCCTCTATCGCGACAATCGCTGACTTCAGAGCGGGAGAAGGGGTTATGCCGCCGTTGAGCAGTTGTTCGAGTGAGTAAAATCCGATTTCTCGATCCGGCGTGGTCGGGTCCACCTGCACCGCTGCGACGTTGATGCTGTCGCCATATCCGGCCAAGTCCGTGGTACACAGTGATCGGGGCTGAGTCGATTGACTAAACGCATCTTTAAGTCGCTCAGCGGCCAGGGGTTCGCTGTCACCGATGAACGCCAATCCGGCTTGATTGCCCAGCCGACGCACAGCCAGACGATTGTGCGAATCAAACGCCAGGATGGTGGTGCGAATGGCTTGCTCTGTAGTGGCCATGCGAGCACTCATGCGGATCCACCGAACGACACATAAGCATCGAGTTCCAACCGGTCGAAGGTTGTCACGATATCGCCGCGATCCGGCCGCAGTTTTTTGATCTGTGGGCAAAAATTCTCGTGGCGACGGGCATCGCCGGGAGCGACTTGTTCCAGCCAATTGGACCAAGCAAAAATCTCGTGGGGCAATCGTTTCGGATTAAGGTTCTCCATTACCCACGCCAGCATCTCGGAGTCCGACTTGGCCGTCTTGACTTGCTCAAGGAAAGCGTCGCTGGAGATGCCGACAAAGGCGAACAGGCGCTGATCCATCGGGCAGGGGTAGATGTAGTCACCGTTGTGACCGGCAGCGAAAGCCCGGGCCTTATCGAGGAGGCGTGGCAGATGAACAAATCCGCCCAACCGAACGCGGGGGCTGCGGGGAGGATGGGCCGTGAGATCGGGAGCTCCGTAGTTGATCATTGCTTATGCAGAATTCGATTTGAGCCGGAAGGCGTCAATGATTGCATGGAGTTGGGGGCAGCGAAGAAGGGAAACTGCTTCAGACTTGGAGTTTGAATTTCGATGCGGCCATTCGCTGGCCGTTGATCTGAATCTCGACCCGGTGATCACCTGCGTAGTGTTTTCGGGTGGAAAAGTCTTTGATGATTTGAGTCTTCGCCAGTTCCAACGATTCCAAGGCCTTCATCCTGAGTCTCTTCCATTTGAATACCTTTGGGCGGGGTGCCCCTGACTTCTTCACGTAGTGAATGACGTAGTCGATCAGCAGATCTTGATCCGTCGGCACCGCCGAGGAAATTGCCAGTTCGAGGGTGATTCGCTCACCAAGGCTTACGCGCGACGGGCTGACTTTAAATCCCACGGCGGACAGCTTTGGCGGATCGCCCATCCCCATAAGTTTGAGGGCAGTGGGGTGAGCCTGCTTAACCAAAGTGCGCAGACCCTGCTTCACCATCCAGGCCGTGCGGGGAGAGCTCCGATCCCACGCGCTGACGGTATCAAGCACGACCATGGGGTGGTCTTTGGAGATGTCGTTCAGATGATTGGCGACCGACTTGCGGACATACAAAGCGGGGTCGTCGCGCAGTGCTGTTAGAATACCGAGGACGGGAGTGGGGTCCTCAATGAGTGCATCCAGTCTTTTCCCCCAAGGCAAACGGGGACGACAGCCCTCACTGGCCAAGCGACGAAGGTGTTCATTTTTGTCCCGCGACCACGTGCGCATGACTTGCAAGGTGCCAGGAAGGTCCCGCAGCAAGAACTCCCGGACGGCAAACTCAGCCGAGCCGAACCGCGTAAAATGCGCCAAGGCCGGCAATGAAATGTCTGGGAAGTCCACGCCGAATTGCCCCACGAAGTCGGCATACCAGCACGCCACCAGTGAATTCCCATGGGGGTGCGCGATGGTCCTCAAGACCGCGAGTTGTTCGCGATAGGACAGGGAGAGGCTGGCTTGGAAAGCTACGGCGGTTTGTCGCAGTCGATCCATCAGTTCCCGGTCTTCCAGTCCTTTCAGGGTTAGCTGGAGAAAAAGACTACGATCGAAACGGTCATCGGCAGCAGCGAGGTCATCCGCCACCCCGAGATAAAACGCTCCATCAATCCACTCCTTGAATACGCCAGGTTTCTGTTCTTGCCCAGCGGACATGGCTACGCGGGAGGGATCGATGACTTTCGTTTTTGATATTTGCGCAGGCGCGCACTGTTGCCGGCGGTTTCGGCAGCCTTGATAGCACGATCGCAGATGGTCGACTGTAAACCAAAGGCACCGATTTCGGTCGCCTCGGTATAGGCCTGGTCTTCCAAGTCGTCCGGGGTTTCTTCCCCTGACGGAGCCCGTTGCGCGCGCAACTGCACGGCCCACAGACTCAGACTTTCGGCATGAGCCCGACGATCTCCGATCGCCGCTGAGGTTTGCACTGCCTCGGCCAATCGATCTCCGGCTTCCTGGGAAAACCGGAGTTTACCGAGGATCTGCCCTAGATTGATCAATACATTGGGTTCTTCGCTGCGATCGCCCAGCTTACGACACAACTCGAGGGCACTGCGGGCATGATTGAGCGCCGTGCCGGGGTGTCCCATCATTAATAGACACTCGGAGAGATTGTTCTCCGTTCTCGCGATGATACGTTTGTTGTTGGCCCGGTGGGCGAGGGTCAGGACTTCTTCATATTCGTCACGGGCATCATCAAACTGCCCCAGCTCCGCGTGAATATTGGCCATGCTGGCAAGAGCTCCCGCAGTCGCGGAATGATCGGATAATTTGGCTCTTTGCGTGTAAGCCTTCCGGTAGAAGTCCAGCGCCTCCCGCAGGTTGCCCCGACTCCAGTGGATGTTGCCCAACGATACCCAGGCTCGAGAAACACCCACCTGATTCTGGCTGGTCTCATAGCCCGCGACAGCTGTCGCCCCCAAACGCGTTGCCAAATCGAAATTGCCCAGGATGCGTTCGACGATGGAGAGGCGTTCGGTCACCCGCGCCCGGAGTTCGACTTGGGTCTCCGGCACGGATTCCAACAGCGAATTGAGGAGCCCTCTCGCTTCGGTCGGAGATTGGTAGATCTTCTCGTTCGCCTCAGCGAGGCGATCTTCGAAATCAGGTATCTCGGGGCCGGAATTCATCGCGTTGCGGGGGAGGGGACACCGAGTGATTTCGTGAAACTAGAGGGAGAGGACTTTTTTCAGGTTGGCGGTATCCCGGCCGCCGCCCATGGCGAAGTCGGGTTTGCCGCCACCTTTGCCCCCGAGAGCTTTGGCTCGGTCGGCCACCAACTCTCCGGCTTTGATGCCTTCGGCAATTGCCGCTGGCGAACAGAATGCGACAACCGATGCTTTGGGGCCGATCGCGGCACCGAGAATAACCACGCCATTATCCATCTTGCTGATCATCTGGGAGCCCAGGGCGCGCAAGGCATTGGGGTTCTCAATGCTCACAACTGCCGAGATCCAGCGCAGTCCGTCTTTTTCCACGGCCTTGGCGATGAGATCATCGGCTTGTCCCGCTGAAGCTTTTTGTTCGAACGCTTTGAGTTTCCTTTCGATCTCGCCGCGGTGATTGAGCAAGGCATCGAGCTTTTGATTCACATCCTGTACGCCGGCATTGAGTTTGCTGCTCACGGTTCGCAGGGCGTGCTCATTTGCGGTGACAAAATCGTAGGCGGCGGCGCCGGCCACGGCTTCGATCCGGCGGGGACCCGCCGCAATGGCGGATTCGGCCACGATCTTGATCAGGCCAATTTCCCCGGCGGATTGCACGTGGGTGCCACCGCAAAGCTCCTGACTGTAACCACCGATGTCGACGACCCGCACGATCTTGCCATATTTTTCGCCAAAAAAGGCGAGCGTGCCTTCCGGCTTCTTGTCGAAATCGGTCTCGTAAGAAACCACGGCGGCATTGTCGATTACCTGCTCATTGGCGAGTCGCTCGACTTCGGAAATTTGTTCCGGAGTCATCGCTTCAAAATGAGCGAAGTCGAAACGCAACCGATCAGGGGTTTTGTGAGTGCCGGCTTGGTGCACATGAGTTCCAAGTACTTTACGCAACGCCCAGTGAATCAAGTGGGTTGCACTATGGTGACGGGAAATCGCACGACGGCGCTCGGAATCAACGGTGAGCACAGCAGCGCTGCCGACGGTTGGAAGCTTGGTGTCCGCCGGGATCCGGTGGAGGAACCGCCCCGCCTTATCCTTAATCGTATCCAGCACTTGGATAGATTCTCCGGAAAGGGTCACGATGCCGGTATCGCCGGCCTGGCCACCCATTTCGGCGTAAAAGGGAGATCGTGCGAAGACGACGTAAGTGGCTTTTTCGGAACGGACGATATCGGTCAGAGACGTTTCGAGATTCGTCAGATTGGCCAGTTCATAACCAACGAACTCGGTGGCGGCATGGTCGACCTGTTCATCGCCCTCGGTGGCCGCTACCACCACATCCTTCTTTTGGGCAGCCCGGGCGCGTTCCCGCTGCCGGGTCATTTCCACCTCAAAACCTTCCACATCGACCGCAAGTCCCTGCTCGGTGGCAAGCAACTGGGTCATATCGAGAGGGAAGCCGAATGTATCGTAGAGGGTGAAGGCCACTTGGCCGGGAAGCACCTGTAGAAAGGCGGTGAGTTTCTCCTTCTTGGCTACGTCCGCAGGAGTTTCCGCGCGCACGATGGGAAACAAATGTTTGGCGATGGTTTCACCCGGATGATTGAGGTCGATTTCCGCTGCCGAGACCGGCTCCAACGACATCAGACCCTTGGCGAAAACTTGCCGGAGAAAGGCGTCGGTTTCGAGCACCTCAGTCACCTTACGCTTAAGTTCTGCCAGGTCCTCCGCGGAGTCCGGTAGGTCGGTGTTCAACCATTTTAGCGCGAGTAATTGCGCCTTCATATGGTCCTGGGTGAGCGCGATGCCCCGATCCAAAGTGCGTCCGAAATTTTCCTCTTCAGCGTGAATCACCTTGCGGATGATACTCTGTTTTTCGGCGAGTTCCGGAAAGACCGACCCCAGTGATTCCACCACGGGCGTTACCAGTTCCTCAAAGAAGCCGGTGGATAATCCCAGTTTCTTTCCATAAAGAATGCCGCGACGAAGAATACGTCGAATTACATAGTTTCGTCCCTCGTTGCCCGGGAGAATATTATCGGCAATGGCGCAGGATACGCAGCGGGCATGGTCAGCTATCACCCGGAATGCGATGTCGATTCCTTCTTGCTCGGACAGGTCCGTGCGTCGGGTCGGCACGGTGCCCTGATACTCCCGCTGCGAAAGCCCGGCGATTTTGGCAAAGAGGGGAGCGAAGAGGTCGGCGTCGTAGTTGGACGGCTCCCGGCTGAAATCAGTGAACCCCTGGGTGCCGGCATGGATACCCGCCACGCGTTCAAACCCCATCCCCGTATCCACGTGTTTCGCGGCCAAGGGTGAGAAGGTGCCGTCCGCGTTGGCATTGAACTGGATGAAGACGTGATTCCAGATCTCGATGCAGCGCGGGTTGTCCGCATTCACCAATTTACGACCGGTGGCTTCATCATCGTCGGGCAAAAGATTGAAATGAAGTTCGGAGCAGGGCCCGCAGGGGCCGGTATCGCCCATCATCCAAAAATTGTCCTTCTTGTTGCCATTGACGATGTGCACCGCGGGATCGAGTCCTTCCGCTTCAACAATGGCTTTCCAAATATCGTAGGCCTCCTGGTCAAACTCTGCCGGATCACCGGCCGCCGTATCCGGCAAATAAACCGTCGCAAAGAGACGCTTGGGCGGAATGCCCCAAACCTTGGTGAGCAGCTCCCAACCCCATTCGATCGATTCCGGCTTAAAGTAGTCGCCGAAAGACCAGTTGCCGAGCATTTCGAAGAGGGTGTGGTGGTAGGTGTCGTAACCGACGTCCTCGAGGTCGTTGTGCTTACCCCCGGCGCGGATGCACTTCTGGGTGTCAGTGGCCCGTTGATTCGATCCCGCCTTGGCACCAGCCCACGAAGCCACATCTGCTTCCCGTTCACCGAGAAAAAACGGCACGAACTGGTTCATGCCTGCGTTGGTGAACAACAACCCCGGAGAGTCCGGCATGAGCGATGCCGACGGCACGATCGTGTGCTCGCGGGCGGCAAAAAAATCGAGGAAGGATTGGCGGATCTCAGCAGAGTTCATGGCGATCGAACAAAATGATCTGAGGAGGGTTGAGTTTCAAAGCAAGCGGTGAGTCGAGTTTGCCGCGCAGACGGGTGACTAAATCTCCAAGGATATCTCCTTTAAACCGAATGACGCAGCGGTTCATAACCTAAAGCTATGATAGAGAATACTATGAAAGAGTGTTCATGGGCTGTAAGC
>CAKZMS010000680.1 GCA_937128785.1 uncultured Opitutaceae bacterium
CAATACCGATGTAGATGCTCATGGAAATAAGGAGTAAACTGAATGAGTGCCCGCAGGGAAGACCCCAAAATTCCTGTTCCGGTCTCCGCCTTCGAAGAAAACTCGGGTCTAACCATCGAATCAAGGGTCGGCATGCAGCCAAGTCTTGCCCACCGCCTAGGCGATTGTTTGCCTCTCCCCTTACTCAACTCGTTTTTACCAAGCATCATGTCCTCGGCACCCACCATCATCTACACCAAAACCGACGAAGCACCTGCGCTCGCAACCTATTCTTTCCTGCCCATCGTGCAGGCGTTTGCCAAGCACACCGGGGTAAACATCGAGACCCGGGACATCTCCTTGGCCGGACGCATTCTGGCGGTATTCCCGGAGTTTCTGAACGATGATCAGAAAATAGGTGACGCGCTCGCCGAGTTGGGCGCCCTTACGCTGAAACCCGAGGCCAATATCATCAAGTTGCCCAACATCAGCGCGTCCGTGCCCCAGCTGAAAGCCGCCATCGCCGAGCTCCAGTCCCAGGGCTATGCGCTTCCGGATTATCCGGACAACCCGACGTCGGATGAGGAAATTTCCCTCAAGGCTCGCTACGACAAGATCAAGGGCAGCGCGGTGAATCCTGTCCTACGCGAGGGCAATTCCGATCGCCGGGCGCCTCAGGCCGTGAAAGCTTATGCCCGGGCCAATCCGCACTCCATGGGTGAATGGTCCAAGGACTCCAAGACCAACGTCTCCACCATGGGCCGGGATGATTTCCGCTCGAATGAAAAGTCCGTGACCGTCGGCGAAGCCACCGACTTCAGCATCGAATTCGTATCGGCCTCCGGTGAAAAGCAAACGCTTCGCGGCCCCGCCGCCTTGCAAGCCGGTGAGATCATCGATGCCACCGTCATGCGGAAAAAATCCTTGGTGAAATTCCTCGCCGAGCAAATCGAGCACGCCCGGAGCGAAGGCATTCTCTTCTCGCTGCACATGAAGGCGACGATGATGAAGGTCTCCGATCCGATCATTTTTGGTCACGCGGTCAGAGTCTTCTTCAAGGATTTGATTTCGCGCCATGAAGCGACGCTGCAGCGACTCGAGGTCGACTTTAATAATGGGTTTGGCGATCTCGTCGCCAAGCTGCCCCAGCTCAGCGACGACGAGCGTTCCATCATCGAAGCCGATATCGCCGCCGCTTACTCGGCGGGACCCGATCTCGCGATGGTTAACTCGGATAAAGGCATCACCGGGCTCCACGTTCCTTCCGATATCATCATCGATGCGTCCATGCCGGCAATGATTCGCGCCGGTGGCATCATGTGGGACGCCGAAGGCAAAACCCGCGACGCCCTCGCCGTCATCCCCGACAGTAGCTACGCCGGAGTCTATCAGGCCACGATCGATTTCTGCCGGGAAAACGGTGCCCTTGACCCCACCACTATGGGCTCAGTGCCCAATGTCGGCCTCATGGCCCAAAAGGCCGAGGAATACGGTTCCCACGACAAGACTTTCGAAGCCCCTGGTGCCGGAACGATTCAGATCGTCAACGCTGCCGGGGACGTGCTCATCAGTCACGAAGTGGATACCGGCGCCATCTGGCGGGCCTGCCAGACCAAGGACGCCCCGATTCGCGATTGGGTGAAACTCGCCGTCAATCGCGCCCGGGCGACCGGCTCTCCGGCCGTCTTCTGGCTCGATGCGACCCGCGCTCACGATGCCGGCCTGATCAGCAACGTGAACACTTACC
>CAKZMS010000681.1 GCA_937128785.1 uncultured Opitutaceae bacterium
ATCAAACTGCGCACACCGCTGCAGGCTTCCTCCACGCCCACGGAAGCGCGGGCGAGTTCGATGATGTTGCCGGTCTGCACCGCCGGGATGCCCAATAGATGCAGTGATCCCAATACGCGATCGGTGACCCAGAATTGGAGACCGAGGGTTAAATCGCCGTAGGTTCCCGGGGGAATCGGCAGGCTTAAAAACCACAGCAACACCGCCACGCCCGCGATGTAGTTGAAGGGGACGATCCGCAGCCGTCCCGATGCCGCCAACGTCCATGCCGCCGCCACAGCGCCGGTGAAACTGCAACCGAGCAGAAACATCACCAGAGGATGAGTCCAATCCAGCGCAGAGGCAAAAAGCGCTCCGACGATCATAGTTATCAGACTGGCGCCGGCGATGCCGGACAGCATGATCGGGGTCAGATTCCCCTCGGGCAACCAACGCAGAGGGCCCCGGCTCCGGCTTTCTTTGATCAGCAGCAGGAATAGAATCGGGGTGAAAAACCCATGCGAAAGATCCGGATCGGCCATCCATTGCGGAAAGATGAGTTTCAACCATGCTGCCACGAGCAGGCCGCTCAGGGTCAATAGCACGTAGCCCCGGCCTTCGGTGCTTTGCACCAATTGCCATGTTTCCTTCCAGCTACGCATCACCGGGCCTTTTTTCTACGGACTCATAGCGCTCCAAAATCGCATAGGTGAGGTCGAGGGACATGGGTTGGAGAGAGGGTAAAATGTGTTCGATGCGAATTTGCGCCTCCTCGTCCTGCGACATGACGGCGATCGCCGCATCCAAGATCGCAAAACGACTCTGGGTGAGTTCCCGCATCTGTTTGGCGAGCTCGAGTTGGTAGGCGGTATCGCCGTGCGCCCCGGCCATGCAGAAGAGGGCCATGGTGGCGGAGAGACGGCTGTTAGCCGCTTCGATTTCATCGGGCTTGAGCCGGGATTTGGCCTGTCGGTAGAGGGATGCGTTGGGATGGGATATAAGGTGGGCCGCGATGATATCGAACTGGGTGGGACTGGGAGCAAGGCGGGTGAGGCGGTCGAACAGGCCGACGTAGGAACGTTCAAATTCCGCGTCGGCGAAGGCCCGCAGCTGCAGGGCGACTCGATCCCGGTCGCTGAAACGATCCTCAAAGCGATTCAGCAGATTAAGTGCCTCCACCGGGAATCCCAAATCGATCAGCCGTCGTATTTGGTAATAGATGGCAAACACCGGCGCATCGGCCGGCACCGGTCTGCTCAGGATTTCCCCCGAGCGACTGGGCGGCGAATGACGAATCGTTTCTTCCAACCGCAGGACGATCTCGACGCCGGGCGTGAGCGAGTCTGGCGACGCCAACAGATTGGTGATCGTTTCGTCGTTTTGCGTCCGCGTATTGGCGAAGAGCAGGGCGTGGAGCCAAGCCGACGCGTGATCGTCGGAAAATTGCAGGGCGGATGTCGCCAGGCGCTCAATCCAGATGTAGTCGGCCCGGGGCAGTAGCGAGCGGAGCCAAGCCTGGGCGGTTTCGGTCCGACGCTCCGGATGATTGAGGATCAAACGCTGATAAATGTGATTGGAAACCTCCGGTCGTCCTGCCTGCCAAAGCCGGGCGAGAAAGAATCCAGCATCGTAGTTCTCCGGGTCGTAATCATACGCCAGGGAGAGCGACATCACCGTCTCACTGAGATCACTTCGTTGGAATGCGGTCTGAGCGTTTTTCAGGAAGTAAGCCGACCGAGCCTTGTCCAAATTGGACCAAGCCGGGGGCCAGCCGATCATGGTGATGGTGACAGGGTATCCGACCTGACGCATCACGCCAAAGACGGTCACGACCCCGGCAGCATAGATCAGCAGTGCCGCCATCAGACCCGAAAGGAATACCCGGCCCCAGAAAGGGCGAACATCCTTGGTATCCACGCTGCACATCAGCAGTCCTTCGTCGTTGGGCTTCAGCAGCGGGCAGACCGTGCGGAAGCGAACGGGCTTCTCGAAGTGGAGTGATGGTTCACACCCCGTTTTCCCAGCTTTGCCCGAATCGGATCGATTTTGACAGGGGCAGACGCCTCGACCACGGCGAACTCGAAACAGCGTCTTACGCGAGTTCCAGAACAGGAACCCCCATAGAATGCGGAAAAGGTCGAGTATCCAGCCCAGCACGTGAAGGCGAAGTTGGAATGTAAGTGGCGAGCCCGCAACCCGTAACATCCTTCTCCCGCCCCGAGCCGAAAAATTCGCTACTCAGGTGGAAAATCCAGTCAATCGAGCTATGATCGGTGAGCTTTTGACCCAATCATGAAAACTTCAATTCACCGTTTATTCGTCGCCGCCGGAATGCTGGCGATTTTCGCAGTCCCCACCTTTGCCGCCAAAGCCAAGATCGGCGAATTGGCACCGGACTTCACTCTGACTGACATTAATGGCACCACCCACAATTTGTCTGATTTCTCCGGCAAAACCGTGGTGCTCGAATGGGTCAACCCGGAGTGCCCGTTCGTGGTCAAACACTACGGCAGTGGAAATATGCCCGAGCTCCAGACCGGCGCTACCGCGGAAGGGGTGGTTTGGTTGACCATCAATTCGGGCTCCCCCGGAGCTCAGGGTGACTACGACGCCGGCAAGGCCAACGCTTGGATGGAAAAAACAGGGGCCGCGCCCTCCGCCTACCTTCGTGATCAAGACGGCACGGTGGGTCGTCTCTACGGCGCGCAGACCACCCCTCACATGTATGTGATCAACCCGGACGGGAAACTCGTTTACAATGGCGCCATCGATAGCATCCGGTCGGCCAACAAACGCGACATTCCGAAGGCCACCAACTATGTCACCGCTGCTTTGGCCGCGGTGGAGTCCGGCAAGATGCCGGAACGCACCTCCACTCAGCCCTACGGTTGCAGTGTGAAGTATTGAGCCTTGTATACTCCCCG
>CAKZMS010000682.1 GCA_937128785.1 uncultured Opitutaceae bacterium
AGCAGCGCTCTTGAGCGTAGAGCCACAGGAAGGACAAAACCTGACCTTGGGGCCGACCGGTGATTCGCATGACGGACACTGCTGCATCGTTCAAGTTATCGAATGAAAGGATCAGTGGCGGCAACGCTCATTTAACCCGCAAGTGATTGGCAAGACTGTCGAAGGTAATTCATTACAGATTTGCGGTGACATCGGCTTGGGTAATTTGGGCGCCGTCGGCTTCGATGGCCAGACGTTGGACCACGTTGCGGAGCTCCCGCACGTTGCCCGGCCAGTCGTGCTCCTGTAGGGCCTTCAGCGCAGCTGAATCGAAGGACAGTTCCGCCAGCCCATTCTCCGCGCAAAACGTATTCAGAAAGTGCTGCGCCAGTTCGGGCAGATCCTCGGGGTGTTCGCGTAGAGCGGGGACTTTTACCGTGACCACGTTGAGGCGGTAGTAGAGATCCTCGCGGAATCGCTTGGCGGCGACTTCGTCGGCCAGATCACGATTGGTCGCAGCCACCACCCGCACATCGATCTTGCGGGGTTTTTCACTGCCCAAGGGTTCCACCAATCCTTCCTCCAAAACGCGCAGCAGCTTGGTCTGAGCGGTGAGGGGCAGTTCGCCGATTTCGTCCAAGAACAAGGTGCCGCCATTGGCGGCAGAGAACTTACCGGTGCGATCGGACCGCGCATCGGTGAAGGCACCTTTCACGTGGCCGAAGAGTTCGCTTTCGATGAGTCCATCGGGAATCGCGCCGCAGTTCACTTTGATGAAGGGTTTGTCGACGCGGGGGCTGTGGGCGTGGAGCGCACTGGCGGTGACTTCCTTGCCGCTGCCGGTTTCGCCGGTGATGAGGACCGTCGCCGTGGTGGCCGCTGTGCGAGCCAAACGCTGGCGCAGGTTGGCTACGGCGGGACCGGAGCCTATCAGGCCATCGCCGCTGGCTTGGCCGGATTTTTGTTTCAGCTTCTTGTTCTCGTCCCGCAGGTGATGCACCTCGGCCGCACGATTGACCGACTTGAGCCACAGTTGCACCGCGCTTTGCAGCAGCACGCGATCATCCACACTGAAGGGTTCCCAGTCTGAGGGGCGCATGATTGCCACCACTGGACAGCTGGAGATTTCCGGGCCGGTGCCGACCAGTTTTAACGGAGCGACCAAATAGTGATACTGTCCCAAGCGTTGTTGATAGCGGTCGAGCTCGCGGGGGGCATAGGCGGTCGCTTCGTGGAGCGCGACGAAGCGTTCCAAAAGATAAGGCGCAAACTTGATGCGGGGCTTGGGTCCTTCCGGAGTGTGGACCTTGGACAGTTTTCCTTTGGGATCGTAGAAATGAACGGTGTGGGCGCGCAGGCTTTCGCCCAGGAGTTCGAGCCAGTGGGGCAGACCCTCGGCTTCCTCGACGCCATCTGTCACCCATGACGTCAGATGATAAAACGCGGCCAGATGCCGTTCGGGCCGAGCATCGGGCAAACGGAGAGCCGATTTCTGGGTTTGGTTTTGGCGGACTTCATTCTCCAGCGCCAAGCCGAGACCCGTGCGAGCAGCCGGTTGAGGCCGGGTGGAGAACCCGAGTTCTGCGTTGCCCACGTGCAGGCGGTCACCCTCCTGCAGCCGGGCCGTCTTGCGGGGCACCCCGTTAATTTTGATGCCGTTGCGACTGTCCAGGTCCCGCACGTGCACGGAGTCTCCCTCTACCGTGAGCTCGGCGTGTTGGCGGGAGACGGAGGAATCTGCGACGACGATACCGCAGTCCTGGTGACGCCCGATCGTGTGGGTGCCATCATCGAGCGTGTAGACGTGGATCGCGCGCTTGTGGCGCAGGAGCGAAAGCTGGTGGGACATGAAAATCTGAGTAATGGGCGAGGGGATACCACCCTACTGGCAAACCGCGTGCCAACTCTCCGAGAAAAGTCATCTGCGGCTCTACTGCAACCAATCGGTCTGCAGAAGATTGGAGCGGCGCTGACAGCCTAGGCTGGTTTGTCTCGGTCAGTTAAAAAGTGTCAGCTCCAACTTTAAATCGTGTTGGTTGAAGGGCATGCTGCGCATCCATTTGCCGGTGGCGGCGAAGACGGCGTTGCCGATGGCGGGGGCGACAAATACGAGGCCGATCTAAACCGGCACTAGTAACAATCCGTCAATCTGGCGGAAGTGAGCATCCAAGGTGTAAACCGGAACGCCTTGTTGGAAGGCACAGGCCGCAATCCACATGTCGTTGGTGGGAATAGGGGTGCCGTTGCCGCGGAGGTTACGAAAGATCTCAGCATAAAATTCGGCGGTTTCGGTATCGATCCCGACTTCTTTCGTCGCTGGATTATCCAAGAACTTTTCCCAGATTTGGCGGTTTGAGCGCTCTCGGTTCCCCGATTTAAATCCAGCCAAAAGCTCACCTGCGACAGTGGGGCAGATCAGAATTTGTTCGGCGCCAATGAGGGTCTCCACCACGTCCGGCCGCTTCATCATAAAAGCAGCGTAGACGTTGGTATCGATGAGCAGTCGTTTCAAAATCGTGTCCCTATTTCCAGAGTTCAGGATCGATTTCTCGGGTGACTGCCGTCGCCTCGTCAAATTGTGCCAAATCCTGTTCGGTCCACGATCCGGCTAGTTTTTCCAACTCTCGATTACGTTGGCGGCGTTCAGGTTTTTGCAGCCCCAATCCCGTGCGCAGCACCTTGAGGGCGGCACCGTTTAGACTGGTTTCGTGAGTCGTGGCCTCACGCTGCAATGCAGCCTTAAGATCTTCGTCCATGTTGCGTAAAGTAATCGTTTTCATGGGAATGACTCAATTGATTCGCTACAGTGATGCAAGTAATGAATCATATTGCATCGAAACATGATTCACTAAACGCTTTGTAAGCTTCGGTTAGTCGTCGGTTTTCGGAGGATCAAGTGAATATGCCTCGGTCCGCTGTCAGAC
>CAKZMS010000683.1 GCA_937128785.1 uncultured Opitutaceae bacterium
CGAATAATCTGACTCTAGAATTTTCCAGCCCATCCAAATGGGCCTATTTGGAATAGTTACATTTTAACCTATCCATTATCAACCTCTTCCGAAGTTGAAAGGCTGGCAAAATCAGTCATGTTTACAGCATCCTCCGCTCAGCCACATATCTGCTTTGGGTCGCCTCGGCACCCTGCTTTCTCGGAGCCGCCACCTTCACGTGGGACGGTTCCGTCAGCGATTTGGTGTCGGTCAAAGGCAACTGGACTGGCAATAAAAGCCCGAGCGGCAATCCGGATGTTATTTTCGGCAATAGCTCACAGCTGGATGTGCAATTCGACTTTGGTAACGGGGCCACCACTGTGGTGGATGATCTGACATTTGTCTCCAGCGCGGGCAGCTATACGATCTCATCCGATGGCACGGGGCTGCTCCGGGTCGGCAATGTCGACAACCAATCTACGTCCCTCCAGACCTTCGACATCCCCTTGGAGTTTCAGAATAAGGAAACCGTGCTCGCCGGGGGGCCGATTCAATTCAATCAAGCCGTAACGACCAAAACAGGTAACAACGAACTCACGTTCACCGGCAGCTCTGAGATCATCGCCGGAGCCGACGATATCTTCTCCGGAAACATCGATCTGTTTTTATCCGGCACGACCCTTAATCTTAGTAATACCAATCAGTCGTTCACGAGCATCTCAGTCTCCGGCGACTCCATCATCGATTTCGGCGGCTCTGATGCCACGATCAACTTGGATTTCCTCAACGTCGAGGGCGGAACCTTGACGGTCAAAAACTGGACGGGTGATCCGGGTGATTTTCAAGTCACCAACAACGTGGATTCCACCAGTTTGACCAACATCGTTTTTGAAGGTTGGGGTGACGCAACGTGGAATCCCGGAGATGGGGTAACTCCCGGAATCATTCCAGAGCCCGGATCATACGGAGCGGTCATGACCCTGTTTTTCCTGACCCTATGGCGCTGGCGCCGCCAGGCCTATCGCTAGGACTCAGCCTCGTGGGGAACTTGGTCAACTGACTGGGCAGATCCGGCGTCTAGAGGCTTAGCCTCAGACCGTCATAAGCCACCCGCACGGATGACGGCAGACCCGCTTCGACTTCGGCGTGATCAGTCAGGTGAGTGAGGTGGGTCAGGTAAGAAATCGGCGCCCCGATTTCGCCCGCCACCTTTGTCGCTTCACCAATCGTCATGTGGGAGGGATGTGGTGTGGGCCGGAGTCCGTCCAACACCACCACATCCGACCCTCGCGCGAGCTCCAAGGCTGCGCTCGGGACACGGCTACAATCCGTATAGTAGGTGAATTTTTTGCCCGAACTGCGTTCGGTGAACACCAATCCGAGCACGTTGATGCCGCCATGCGGCAAAAGGGTCGATTCGATGGTGCCTTGGTCCAGTTCGAGTTTTTCGGGCATGGGCTCCAATTTGAAGGCGGCATACCCTTTCACAATCGGGCGCTCCAGGATCGCGTAGGGGTAGATGGAGAGCACTCGGCTGATGCCCTCATCCGTCGAATAGACCTTGAGTGCCTCCCCTCCGTGCAGATCACAAAAACGGCGCAGGTCATCCATGCCGGTGATGTGATCGGCATGGCCATGCGAGAGGATGAAAAAATCGATCCAATCGATCTTCTCATCGACACAACGTAACCGGAACTCAGACGACGCATCCACCTGGATGTGGAGTCCATCCATGACCACGTGAATGCAGCAGCGCGTGCGTTTGTTGCGCGGGTCGTCGGATGTGCACACGGCACAGTCGCAAGCGATCATGGGAACGCCTTGGGATGTGCCGGTGCCGAGAAAAATGACCTCCATGCTTTCAATCAACCCAACCTGACCGTCGCTGAAAAGCGTAACCTGATCCGAACTCGCGGTTTCCCTTCATCACGGTCTAGCGTTTTTCCCGGATGACCGCAGACCACGCCCAAACGATCTACGATTTTCTGAGTCCCTCAAATGAACCGGGCCTTCAGCGCGCCGATCTGATCGTCGGATTCGGACACTTTGATCTGCGGATCGCCCGGCAATGTGCAGAGCTCTGGCAAAGGCAGTTGGCGCCCCGCATGCTGTTCACCGGAGGCGTGGGCGCCGGATCGGCCGATTTGGATCAACCCGAGGCGGAGGCCTTCGCGGCAGTCCTTCACGAAACCCTCCCCTCTTTTCCGGACGATCAACTGATCATCGAATCTCGATCGACCAATACCGGAGATAACATCCGTTTCTCTCTGCAGTTGATTGCGGAGGCGGGTTGGAACGTGCGTTCGGCGATCTTAGTGGCGACGCCTTTTCGTCAGCGTCGCGTGAACCTTACCTGGTCCAATGTCAGCGACAACATTCCCCACCAGAGCGCTCCCCCGCCTTCCAGTCTCCACGAAGACATTGCGCTGTTTGCCGAAAAAAACGAAAATCTTGCCGCTCAGCTCCCCGGCGAAATTGAACGCCTCCAAACCTACCCCCAACGCGGCTGGATCAACGCGATCGCCATCCCTGATCGCGTCCTCAGTGCCGCCGCCAAACTCTAAGTCATGAATCTTCGCACCTGCCTCACCGCACTTGCCGCAACCACGGTCGTTTTTGCCAGCGAGCCCATCATACCCGACGATCCCGCTGTTGTTCACACCGAGGACACCATCGCGCTCACTGACGCCCGCGTGATCGACGGCCTGGGCAATCCGGCCCGGGAGGGAGAAACCATCCTGATAACGGATGGCGCCATCACCGCAGTCGGTGCGGACATCGAAATCCCAGAATCCGCCACCGTCATCGACGTCGGCGGCAAGACCGTGATGCCGGGTCTCGTCATGGCGCACGAACACAACTTCTACAGCTCCATCGTCGGCGGCCCGTTCCATATGAACTACATGGAGTATTCGTTTCCACGCATGTATCTGGCTGCCGGCGTCACCACCGCTCGCACCACCGGCAGCTTGGAGCCTTACACGGATCTTGAACTGAAACGCCGCATCGCCGCCGGCACGGCGATTGGTCCCGACTATTTCCTCACTGCCCCTTACGTCGACGGGCCGGAAACGGGCATTCCTCAACTCCATGGCGTCGAGGATGCCGCCGACGCACAGCGCATGATCAGCTACTGGGCCGCCGAAGGCTTCACGTCAGTCAAACTCTACGTGAATCTGCCCTCCACGGAAATGCGCGCCGCGATCGAGACCGCGCACACGCACGGCATGCAGGTGACGGGACACATCGGCAAGGTCAGCTACCGGGAAGCCACTGCGCTGGACATCGACAATGTCGAGCACGGGTTCCTTGCCGCCTCCGATTGGTTGCCCGGTCGTTTGCCCGACGATACCGCTGACATCGGCGACATCTACGATTCCATCGCCGAGCTCGACCCCGATTCCGATGAGGTCGCTGCCGTCATCCAACACCTCGTCGACGAAGGCGTCGCCGTCACCTCCACGCTCGCCATTTTCGAAACTTTCACCGGCGGTCGTCCGCCGGCAGGAGCAACCGAGCTCGATGCCCTCGCGGCTCCTCTCCGCGAGAGCTATCTGAAGACCTGGGTGGCGATCAACCAAGCCGACCGGGAAACCCGTAAAAGAGCCTGGTCCAACAATCTCGCCATGGAGGTCGATTTCTTCCGCCGCGGCGGCCTGCTCGTGGTCGGCACCGACCCCACCGGTTACGGTGGCTGCCTCGCCGGCTACGGCAGCTGGCGTGCGATCGAGCTCCTCGTTGAGGCCGGGCTCACTCCCCTGGAAGCCATCCGCTGCGCCACCAGCAACGGCGCCCGCCTCCTCGGCATCGCCGGCCAACGCGGCCGGATCA
>CAKZMS010000684.1 GCA_937128785.1 uncultured Opitutaceae bacterium
CTCCAGTCCCAGGTCCAGTAGCCGGGCAGGGTGATGTGGTCATCGGGAGCCCAATTCGACGGGCGCTCTTCGGCGTAGGTGATCCGGCCGTAGTGACGCCCCACCGGAACGCCATCGAAGCGTTTTTCGCGTTCCAGTCCCTCGTGCAGTCGGCGGGGGCCGGTCTGCGGAACATCGGCGATGCGCAGCCAACCTTCGTTGGGAAAGCGGGCCCGCGGCATGCGTTCGCCGCGAAAGAACAGTTCCATCCCGGGGTTACCGCGCTGCGCGATTTCCCCTAAATCCGTGATCCCAGCACGGTCCAAATCAATCGCAATAACCCGGTCGCGGACCGCTGCGGGAATACGCTTCGCTGCCGGCATATTTTGGACGGATGTCCATGTTTGGATGGTGCGGCCTCCGGTCAGGATGACGGTGCCAGGCTCGGTAGCTTCCCACCGGACAGGCGCTCCCGTTCGGCCGGAGTCAGCCGGGCCCAATTCGAGCGTGGTGGTGAGGGGATAGATTCCGGGATCGAATTGCACGACCGCTCCGTCGGAAGCATCCTGCGCGATGATTTCACGGAGGGCATCGCGGGCCTCCAATGGGGTTTTGAGCTCCCGCTCCGGTCCTACCTGCAGGATCACGGGACCGGCCAGCAGGGGGCCGGCGCAGATGAGAAACGGGGTAAGCCAAAATGCAGTTCTCATGTCAGCCATCACGCCAGTTTGTCGCAAGCGGAGCAACTGTTGAAGACGCGTGGGTTGGCGCAACCCGGGTGGGGACGGAGTAGTGGCGAAATACTTAGAGGCAGGACGTTGCCCTCTTGTGCGACCATGGCGTGGTCGGCGTTTGCGAAAAGGGGGTCGGGTCGGATCCGCCTTCGTCCCGCAGACCGGGACTTCGGCGAGATTAACGACGCCGACCCCGTAGGCGGCGGACAAGCGAAAATCTGTGGGACAGGGTTGGCCACGTTGTCGCTGCGCTCCGACGCGGGTACAGTGAGGATACGGTTGTTTGGTTGTAGCCGGGGGGCTACTCCAGTGAGGGCACTTCGCCGTCGCCGGTGGGTTCGCCCGCGAGCAGCCAGCTGAGGTTGAAGCGGGCGACCTTGGCCTGACCCTCGCTCTCAAAATTGAGGAAAATCCAGCCTGCACTCGCCGTGCCGGGGCGACCGGCCGCGAGGGACGAGTAGGCGGAGGGACCGTCGAAGACCAATCGCTTGAGGGGCCAGGTTTGACCGCCGTCAAAACTCGCCCAGACGGTGGCGCGTTCGCGTTTGGCTTCGGTCGTGTCGAGGTTGGAAAAGATCAGGATGTCTTGGCCAGCCACGGGCAGGCGCACGAGGCCGCCCATGCAGCCGTAGGAGCGGTGTTGGTGGCCGTCCGGCAGGGCCTCCACGATCCGGTAGTCGGTCCAAGTTTGGCCGCCGTCATGGCTCCAGGCCTCGCGTCGGCGCGTGTTGCGCGGCCGTTCCTGCCAGTGCACCCGGCTGTTATAGTAAATGCGGCCATCGGAGAGTTCGGCCACCGCGGCTTCACCGGTGCCATTTTCCGGAAAGGGTTCGCTGGTCTGCCAGGTTTCCCCGCCATCGTCGGAGTAGACCGCGTTGGTGTAGTGCGTGTGCCAGATGGATTCCGGGCGATTTCCCAGTCCGTAGTAGCGCGAAGCCCGCAGGAGCCGGCCGGCGTGTACCCCATGCTGCAGGGTAATGCCGTGCTCGTTCATGTGCATGGAAGGAAGATGGCCTTGGCTGTCCGGCAGAAAGGTCGGTTTTTCGGCCGACCACGTCAGGCCGTCATCCCGGCTGCGATACATCGTGATAGGGGCAGGCGGATGGTGGTCTTCCGAAAAGAGCAAGATGTCGCCGGTGGTTTCATCGACGGTGGTGCCGCCACCGTGGAAGGCCACCGGTGCGACCACGATGCTTTGGCCCCATGTTTGGCCGCCATCCTCGCTGCGCCGCACCCGCATCTGATCGCTGCCCCAGGATGCGAGCACGGTGCCGGCTTTGGTCACGACAATGTTGGGAAATCGTTCGCCCTCGAAGAGGGATTGGATGGTGAGCTCGGGCGCGTCGAGAAATGGGGTAAGCGGTCCCTCCGCGCCTGGTAGTATTCCGCCCGCGGTTAGATTCAGCATGATGAACGGGAGCAGTCGACGCGGGGGCATGCCGCACCGTAGCGCTGCCTCGGGGTTTCGATCAAGTTGATGTGATTCGCGCCTGAGACATCCTCAATCCGCAACGGTTACTCCTCGCGGCGTTGGTGTCAGGATGATTTGCTGCTGAGCTTGTCCTCCTTACCCCGAAATAGCTCATGAAGATTTCATTCCTTGTTCTGACCCTGGTTGCTGCGCTTGGGGGAACGCTCGCTCAGGCGGCTTACTTTGCGTCCGGCATCAAGGTGGGCGAGGTCGATCAGACGTCGGCGATCGTGTGGGTACGGTTGACGGCCGACGAGGTGGCCGATTTCGATCAATTGCCCATCTTCACGGAAGGCCTGGATGAAAGCGCCAAAGACGTGGGGCCAATGCCGCTGGCAGTGGCTCCCGGAATGGCGGGCGACGTGCGGGTCATTTATTGGGTGGAGGGTGCGACCGACGCGCATTTTACGGAGTGGAAGTCGGTCGATCCTGAGGCGGATTTCATTCACCAGTTTGAGCTGAGAGGCCTCGTCGCCGGATCGGAGTATCGATTCAAGGTGCAGGCCCGCGAGTCCGCGGTGACCGCACAGGTGAATACCATCGCAGGCAGTTTCCGCACGGCGCCGGCCGCAGATCAAGTGGGGCCGATTCGGTTTATCGTCACGACCTGCCAGGCGGTGCGCAGTATTGATTCGGGCGCCGACGGGCACCTGGCCTACCAGCAAATGCTGGGGTTTGATCCGGACTTTTTTGTGCACACCGGGGATATCGTTTATTACGACAAGGCACCCTTGGCCAAAACCATCCCGCAAGCGCGCGCGAAGTGGAATCTGATGTTCGCATATCAGCACAACCTCAACTTTCACCGGCAGGTCTCCAGCTACTTCATGAAGGATGACCACGATACGTTGAAGAACGATTGCTGGCCGGGGCAGACTTACGGCGACCTGACCTTTGCGCAGGGTCTGGACTTGTTTCGCGAACAGGTGCCCATGGGCGAAAAGACGTACCGCACCATTCGTTGGGGTAAGGACGTGCAAGTGTGGCTGACGGAGAACCGCGATTTCCGCTCGGCGAACACGGACGCGGATGGCCCTAACAAAACGATCCTGGGTTCGGAACAAAAGGCGTGGCTCAAACGAACGATGGCCGAGTCGGATGCGACCTACAAATTCCTGATCACCCCTGGTCCGATCGTGGGTCCCGACAAACCCGGCAAGTCCGACAATCACGCCAACGACGCTTTCAGGCACGAAGGGCAGGAACTCCGCGATTTCCTCGCTCCGATGGCCAACACCTACGTGATCACCGGTGACCGCCACTGGCAGTATTGTTCGCAGGATCCGTCGACGGGTTTGGTCGAGCTGGGCTGTGGCCCGATCAACGACCAACACATGTTCGGCGGGGATCCGGGTGAGGATCCGGCGATGCACCGCTACTTCAGCGCCAACGGTGGCTTCCTGGGTATCACCGTTGAAGATGGCACGGCCAAGGCCGAGTGGTTCGTGACCAATGCGGCGGAGCGCAATTCAGCCCAACCGAAGGTTTGGCACACGGAGAAACTGTAACGGGGGCTTTCGCGACATTTCCGGGCAAGTCGACGAGCTGACGCGGCATCTGGGGGACTGGCCCGACTGGAACAAGCAGATTGGCAAGGACTCCGGTTGGTGGGTGCGCGGCGTGGAGGGTGAAGTAGCGCGGATCATCGTGCTAAACTTCGATAAAGTGGTGACCCAAACCGAAGCAGAAACCATTTCGCTGAACTTTGAGGAGGCCTTCGAAGGTCGCCTCGATCGCACGGGTGATGGTTGGACGATCAAACCGGACGATTTCAACGCGCGGCCGCCAGAGGTGGTGGAGTTCGAAGTCAGGACTGCGAACCAAACGACGGTGTTCGTCCCCGCAGGCGAAGGGGCGTTGGCGCCGCATGGAACCCGTCGGCTGGTTCCTCAACCTTGATCGCACCGCCGGACTGATCCGCCGGATCGGGCTCGATGCCCGGGCTCCGAGATAGTCTATTTTGCGTGGGAGCCGTCGCAGAAACCGTCCGGATTCTGCGTTTTGCCGCAGCCGCATTTTGGGCGGGCCGGCTTGGCGTGGGAGCCATCGCAATGGCCTTCAGGGTGTTGGGTCTTGCCACAACCGCACATTTTGGGGGCGGGGCTATTCTGAGAATTGGTATCGGCCATAATTATGGAGAGACAGCATCGGGAGACCCCGGCTTGGGCGCAAGCTTGCGGGAGACGGATGTGGCGGGGGCCCAATTCGGCAGCGGGGGGAGTCGCTAGCCCAAATGGGGAGTGATCTGACCGTCGGCGAAGGCTTGGAGTTTGGTGAACAGATCGCGGAAGACGGCGTCGCGGCGGAGCTGGGTAGCTTCCATGATTTCAGCGCCTTCGGGGTTGGGTTGCCACCCACCGTTGGCTCCGAGTCGGGGCCGTGGACCGTGTTGGACTTGCGTGCTCCCGGGGTCGATCAGCCAACCCAGGGGCGCGAGGTCCCAGATCGTTTTGGATGCCCCCATCACCGTCAGGTCGTGGTGGTCGTAGTCGCGAAAGATCTCAAACAGGTAGTCTCCCAATGCGCCCCGGCCGGCAACGTAACGTTCCATCTCGGGCAGGGTGGTTTTGAGTGCTTCCGCTACCAGCGCACACGGGAACCAGCCCATGCGCAGGGAAGAGTCCATGATGTAGCGCACAGCGGCCTTGTCGCCGTTGAGGTTGAACTCGTGATTGTGCGGCCAGTGGGAGGGGTGACCGCCCAGCCAGAGGAGCACGATGCGTTCGGCCAGATCCGGCCGGCGGCGGAGCGCTTCCGCCACATTGGTGATCGCGCCGACGGCCACAACCATCAGCGGATGATCGGAGGAATAGCCCGCGGCCAGTTTGATGAGATGGTCCACGCTGGGGTTGGGTTGGTCCATTGAGGCGTCGGAGAAACGCGTCGTCGCACCGCGGTGGACATGACTGCCCGGCTCCAGCTGCAACAGACCGAGGATGCGCAGCAGCTCATCGTAGCTCCGCTCCATGCCCTCGCCAAAAGACGCGACCCGGTTGTTGTCAAAAGGCGCGGCGTGCAGGGCCCGGACCCGGAATCGATCGGGAGTGAGCAGGGCCCAGATGACGGCGAACTGGTCATCGATCTCGTTGTAAGCGTCGGTGTCGATCACCAGATCGAGACGCTCCTTGCTGGCGGCTATGGCGGTCAGGGACTTCATCTGAGAACTGCGCGGGAGGTTTCCACGCTTCAGCCAATCGCGGCCCGGAGTTTGTCCAGATAGTAGGGGACTTCTTCGAACGGTTCGTCTTCTTCGTATTCGAGAACCAGATACCCGCGGTAGCCGGCTTCGCCGAGAATATCGACGATCCGATTAAAATCGGCGGGTTCCTTCGTGCCGTTGCGCGGGATATCAATCTTGATTTGGGCATTCACGGTGTGGGGCGCGATGCGTTTCAAGTCACCGTAGGGGTCGCTAGTTTTGGCCAGATTGCCGGAATCGAAGTTGAGCCCGAACCAAGGGGAGTCGACCGCGGCCAGAATGCGTTCCATGCGATCGATGTTCGTGGTGAAGTCATGATTCTCCACGCCGAGAATCACGCCGTGTTCGGCGGCGAGGGTGCAGGCGTATTGGAGGTTGCGGATGATGTTTTTTTCCGCGTCGGCATCGGAGAGATCATCGGTCGTCGGGTGCCCGGCAAACACGCGAATGACGGGTGCTCCCATGGCGGCGTAGGTTTTGATCCACCGTTCGGTGTAGGCCATCTGCCGATCGAGCTCCGGGCCGTCGGGGAAGGAGAAGTTGTTGCCAATCGCGCCGCCGGAGATGTCGAGGCCGAGGAGGTGGGCCTGCCGCTGAAGCTCCCGGGCCAACTGGGGCGAGCACGGGTCGGGCAGAAAGTAGGAGGTGAGCTCGACGGCATCGATATCGAGCGTGGCGGCATGGTCGATAAATCCGGCCATATCGAGAGCGGTCTTTCCGGGCGTCGCTCCGTTGCGATAATTGGGCAGGTGATGGCGGAAAGAGTAGGCGGCGAGGCTGGTCTTGAAGCGAGGACCGGGCGGGGCCGATTTGGCCGGGCGAGCGGCCCGCAGGGGAGTCGATGCGGTCAGACCGGCGGCGGCGGCGAGGCCGGTGATTTTGAGGAAATTGCGGCGAGAATCGTGGGGTGCTTTCATCATCATGGAGTGGGGACTGGCAAAAACCCTATGCACGTTTTTGTCCGGTGCGAAGCCTAGCTTCCCCCGATTTGCGAGTTTCCGGAGAAGCCCCGCCTGGCTGATGGCGAATCCATCGGCTCCTCATCCACCTCCTTGCGCAAAGACTCTGTGACGGCCGCCCATGGCGATTGACCACCGCCCGTGCATCCGCTGAGAAGAGCTGCATGTGGCGATGCATCTTTTCTCTTTTCCCGGCGATGGCATGTTCAGGAGGAGCGGATCCCTTAGACCGGCCCGATTTTGCCGAGTGGACCATGGTGGAGGAATCTCGGTTTGCCGCTCCCGAAGCGCGGCAAGGCGTCGCGGTCGATGGTGATTTTATATACGTCATCGGGAACGCCGTCATCGGAAAATACGACAAGCACACCTTTCAGAAGGTGGGTGAGTGGTCGTCGCCGGAGGACGGCCCCATCATTCACTTCAATGCCGGTTGGGTGCGCGATGGAGAGCTGGTGGTGGCGCACTCCAATTATCCTGAAGTGCCGATGACGGGCTCCATTGAATGGTTCAAGGTGGATACCTTGGAACCGATTCGGAGCCATAGCTTCGGTCAATACTTTGGCTCCCTCACGTGGATGGATCGCCGGGCTGGGGCGTGGTTTGCCTGTTTTGCGCACTACAGCAATCGGGCGGCGGAGCCCAATCGCGATCCCACATGGACGAATCTGGTGCGTTTTGATGAGCAGTGGCGCCGCACGGGTGGGTGGGTATTTCCTCCAGAGCTTTTTGAGCACATCGGCGGAGACTACACGTTGTCGGGCGGAGCTTTCGGGCCAGATGGATTTCTTTACGTGACCGGTCACGATGACCGGGAATTGCACGTGTTGCAGTTCCCTAAAATGGGTTCGGTGATGGAGTGGCTGGGCACGATCATGGTGCCGGTCGAGGGCCAGGCATTTGCGTGGGATCCTTCGGACCCGGAACGGTTCTATGGCATCGTCAAGGCCGAGCGGCAGGTGGTGGTGGCGCGACTTGTCCGACCGGCAAGTGAAGCCGAACTGGAGTGAAAATTCACTGTTTCAACCCGGTCACATACCTTGCGTTCGAGTGTCTTTGGGGCGGCGGAAGAGTGACATTGGCAACGAGTCGGTGACGGTCTTCGACGGAGATTGACGGGGTTCGGGAACTGTCGGCAAAGGAAGGTGGAACCTGACCTCCCATGAACTTATCTATCTCTTTTTTTAACCGCGCAGGCTGCGCTCTTGGACTCTTTGGAGCGAGCTGCCTGTTTGCCGCCACGGTGTGGGCGGAGTCGATTTCGGGCGAAGTCCGCGACGCCAACAATAACAGTTATCTCAATGGTGCGATGGTCTCGGTCGAAGGGACCGGTCGTTCCACCTCCACGGATCGCGAGGGTCGCTACACGTTGCGCGATCTCGCTCCCGGCACCTACACGGTGCGGGTGGACTACCGCGGATATGATTCGATGACCGAGACGATCACCGTCGCAGCCGGGGCCAAGGCCCGCGCCAACTGCGCGGTCGGTGCCGAG
>CAKZMS010000685.1 GCA_937128785.1 uncultured Opitutaceae bacterium
TTGGAAGCAAAGCGGCATCACCACTCCGGCTGAGTTTGTGCGACTGCGTTTCGGGCCCAAGGCCGTGCATGCTTACACGTGGGCGGTGATGGGTTATCGTGCCACGAGTGCAGCCGTCTCGTTGTATGCGTTGGCGGTGCTGTTGTCGGCGTTGATTCCGGTGCCGGAGGGATGGTTTTTTCGGGATGCGGCGACGGGCAACTTGTCGGTGGCCTGGGCGATTGTGGCATTCGGGCTCATCGTCGTGATCTACACGGTAACCGGTGGATTGTGGGCCGTGCTCATGACCGACGTGCTGCAGTTCATCGTGCTGTATCTGGCCATCGGTTTTGTGGTGCCGTTGTTGTTGGGTGAAGTCGGCGGGGTGGCGGCGTTTGCGCAGAATCTGCCAGCCGGCTTCGTGCAACTGACCAACCACGAGTTCACCTGGGTGTTCCTCGCGGGTTGGTCGGCTCTCCACTTTTTTATGGTGGGGGCCGAGTGGGCGTTTGTGCAGCGGTTCATCTGCGTGCGCACGGCTCGTGACGCGCGGAAGAGCGCGTGGCTATTTGGGGTCCTCTATCTGGTCAGTCCGTTGTTCTGGATGTTGCCGCCGTTGATTTTTCGCACGATCGATGGGTCGGCGAATCCGGAGGAAGCCTACATTCTGGCGGCGTGGTTGGTGCTGCCGGCTGGGATGTTGGGCTTGATGGTCGCAGCCATGTTTTCGGCGACGGCATCGATGGTGAGCAGTCAACTCAACGTGTTTGCCGGAGTGCTCACGCAGGACATCGTGCTGCCGTTGCTCAAGCGGCGCCCGGACGAGGCCGGCGTAATCCGGATGGGTCGCGTCATGACGTTGGTTTTGGGCGCGATGATGATTGGGGTCGCGTTGCTGGTGCCGTGGTTGGGTGGGGCGGAAAAGGTGATCTTGAGCGTCACGAGTTTGATCGTGGGGCCGCTGTTGCTGCCGTTGTTGTGGTCGTTGTTCAGTCGAAAGGTATTGGCGGTGGATGTGGCGATCGCGGGGGGGGTGTGCTTTGGCTTGGGCGCGGTGGTGCGATTTGGGTTGGGCGAGAATTCTTGGTTCGCCGGATGGCCGGGCATTGCCGCGCTGGCCACGATGGTGGAGTCGAGTCCGCGCAATGTGGATGTGGTGATCGGGGTGGTGATGCCGGCGGCCCTGATGGCGATCGCGGAGTTGCGGCGTCGAGATCCGGCGGCGGGTGCCGAGGCCGTGCAGGAATTGGCTTCGCGATCTGCGGTTGAGCCCGCTGTTCAGTCGTTGGCCGAGCTGGTGCGGCCGGCTCGGGTGGTCGGGTGGAGTTTGGCGACGTGCGCCGTCCTGTTGGCTGTGTTGGCGGTATTTTGGGCAGAAGATCGGATGCTCTTGAGCGTGGCCGTGGTGGTGTTGGCGGCGATGGCGGGGCCGGCCTTGTGGTGGAAACCGCGAAGCCACGAGCTTTTGGATAGGTAATGGGTCGGGGAGGGGGATGTGGGGCTCACTCATCGCCCGGGTGAATGGGTATTCGGATTTCCGAGTGGTGCTGGGCGGGATCATTTTGCAGCGTATGCGGTGATGACTCCTTTTCCCTCGCTCAACGTCCTCGGTGGAGAACTACGGCCGTGTTCCAGTGATCCGGTAACCGGGTTCTTTCGCAACGGTCACTGTGACACGTGTGCGGAGGATCACGGTTGCCATACGGTGTGCGTGGAGGTGACGCAGGCGTTTTTGGAATCCAATTTGAGGGCGGGCAACGACCTCGTCACGCCGCGTCCGGAGTATCATTTCCCCGGACTCAAGCCGGGTGATCGGTGGTGTGTTTGTGCGGGCCGCTGGTTGGAGGCGACCGAAGCCGGTGAGCCCTCACCGGTCATTCTAAATGCGACCCCTCGGCGGACCCGGGCGGGCGTGCCACTAGAGATCCTGCAGCAGCATGCGACGAGCTGAGGGCTCCTAGTTGAGCAGCCAGATGGCTTTGTTGAGGGCCGTCGCAAAGGTCACCCAAGCGACGTAAGGGGCCCACAACCAAGCGGCGACCGGATCGATCCTACGGAGGCGAAATTGGATCACTACCAGAATGGTCAAGAGGGCGATGATGTTGATCAAGGCGAGGTCGGGCCGCTGCATCCCAAAAAACAGAACCGACCACAGGGCGTTGAGCACAAGTTGTGCGCCGTGGAGCCAGAGGGTGGTCGTAGCGCCGGTTTGGTCACGCCTTTCCCAGATGCGCCATGCCGCGCCGCTCATGAGAATATAGAGTAGTGTCCAAGCGGGTCCGAATACCCAGCTGGGCGGATTCCACGGTGGTTTGGCCAAAGTGGGATACCATTCGCGCACACTGCCAGCCGTCGCGGATCCCCCGATGGCTGCTACGGTGAATGCAGCAACAAGGAAGAGGGCGAGTGCGATCCAACGATTCATGGCGTAGATATGTGGTTATCCAGAAAAGGCTAACGAGGCCTTTCCAAGCCCTCGAGAATATCGACGAGTGCATCGACTTCGCGGCGTTGATCCGAGTCGCGCCAAACGGCGGTAAAACCAAACTGCATGGTCGGACGAGTGAGTTTCAGGAACTTCACCCCGGTCGACTGCAGGCGTCCCATGTCTGCCGGAACGAGGGCGACGCCAACTCCGGACCCGACGAGTCCAAGTAACTCATTGAGGCCATTGGCATGCAGGACGACATCCGGGGTGATGGCTGCGATCTTGAACAGCCGCTGATGCATTTTCTCCCGCCCCGGAAAACGTGATTCCTCCAGACTGAGGAAACGATCATTGGCAAACTCGCGCAGTTCCACGCTGCGACGACGGGCGAGAGGATGGTCCGCGGGGACCACCATGGCCAGAGGCGTGGTGCGGAGTGCGCGCGTGAAAAACTCCGCCTTCACCTTGGCCGACGCAGCGCCGGGCAGGGCGAGATCCAGCTTCCCTTGGCGCAGCGCGGTGATCTGGTCACCCGGGTGCATTTCCGAGATTTGGATACATACCCGGGGTTGGGTGAGATTGAACTGCTTCATTCCTTCCGCCAGCAGACCGGGAAGCGCCGTCGGAATGAAGCCGACCCTGAGATTGATTTTGCGGTCGGCGGTGCTGAATGGTCGCAGAACTTCGCCGAGTTGCTGCGCACGCAGGAGCACTTCCCGAGCTTGGGTCAGGGCAACCTCGCCGGCGGGCGTGAGGCGCAGTCCTTGTGGTTCGCGGACGAACAGCTCGACGTCCCACTCAGCCTCCAGATCGCGAATCTGCCTGGAGACCGCAGGCTGCGAAACATTCAGCCGCGCGGCGGCGCGGCTGATGTTGGCCTCCTCGGCGGCCATGACGAAATACCTCAAGTGACGAAGCTCCATTCAGGTATAACAGAAACGCATAGCTGCTTAATCACAAGGTATTGGTCGAATTTCTGGTGGGGTGATATTCTCCGGTCATGAACTCAACCCAATCCACCCAAAGCACCGTCACGAAGCGTCCCGCCAATGAGCGCGGCCAGGCCAACCACGGCTGGTTGCAGGCTCGGTTCACGTTCTCTTTTGCCGACTATTTTGATCCGAACCACATGGGCTTCCAGTCCCTGCGGGTGATGAACAATGACACCATCGCTCCAAGCGGCGGATTCCCAACTCACCCCCATTCCGACATGGAGATCTTCACTTACGTGATTGAAGGACAAATAGCCCACAAGGACAGCATGGGCAACGGCTCGACCATCGAGGCGGGTGACCTGCAATACATGAGTGCCGGCAGCGGCGTGTATCACAGCGAATTCAACCCTTCCGACGAGAATCCGGCTCAGCTTTACCAAGTGTGGCTGCGACCGAACGAGAAAGGCGGCGAGCCCCGCTATGCCGAAAAGAAACTCGGTGAATCAGCCGCAGTCAACACGCTGACGTTGTTGTTCTCGGGTGACGCTCGCGATGGCTCCACCGCAATCCGCCAAGACGCCGAAATTCACTTCGGTCGTCTGGATGCCAGCGCGAAGTTGGATGTCCCGGCAGACACGACTCGGCCTCACGCCTGGCTGCAGGTTATCTCCGGCGAAGTTGGCGTTCTTGGCGAAACGCTCGGCACGGGAGATGGCGTCGCGATTGAAAACGAGCCTAAGGCGTTTGCCGTCGAGGCGAGTGCTGATGCCAAGTTTCTGATCTTCCGGCTCAGCTGATTTCCCGGAATGGGGAGGGGGCCGTGGTCGGACCCTTTCCTCTCCCTTTTTTCCGATGCAATATCCTGTTTCAAACTAACTCATTATCATGAAAGAGAAAATAACTGGAGGCCTGCTGGGCCTGGTGTTCGTGGTCTTCGGCCTGAACTACTTTTTAAATTTCCTGCCGAATCCGCCGATGGAGGAAGGCTCGCCGCCGGCGATGTTCATCGGCGCGATGTATTCCACCGGGTTCCTCGGCTTCGTTAAGGTGCTGGAAATTCTCGGTGGAGTGTTGGTGGCGATTCCCCCCCTGCGACGTCTCGGACTGCTTATTCTCGGACCGATTGCCGTGAACATCCTGGCCTTCAATGTCTTCGTCGCTCCCGGCGGCTGGACCCAACCGCCCGTGCTGATCGTGGTGGCTCTCTCGGTCTTTCTCCTCTGGGCCGAGCGTAAATCCTTCGCCGGCCTGATCAAAGGCAACGAGTAGCCAGTGCACGGGGTCATGTCGTTACATGTTAATTTTTGAAATTAACATATAACGACATGATCCCCTTTGGCGGTGGCTTCGTTTTTGGGGTTACCGCGTTTTTTTGTAATATTTCGTAGAGATTCGCTACTAAAGGGGGCATTCTGCTGCGTTCCCCTTGCCCGCTACCCCTCAAATTTCCGGCGATTCGTCTCCCTTGGATTTCCATGCGGAGCTGCTTGAGCGCATGCAGCCGAAGTTGCTGGGCTACATCATTTCGCTGGTGGCGGATGTGACCGACGCGAAAGACGTCTTGCAGGAGACCAACTCCGTCATCGCCGCCAAAATCGGGGAGTTGCAACAGGCGGAGCGTTTTGCGACCTGGGCCTACCGCATCGCTTACTTTCAGAGTCTGGCCTTTTTGAAACGCTGTCGGCGCGACCGGCATGTTTTTGGCGATGAGCTGTTGGCCGACATGGCGGCGCTCAGTGAATCGCTCAACGAAGAGACCGAACAAGCCTGGAGCCGGTTGGAGCGCTGCTTGGCGCGTCTGCCCGATCGCTCCCGTCTGGTCGTGAGCGACTACTATTACACCGGTCTGTCGCTCGATGAGATCGGGCGCAATCGATCGATGCAGGCCAATCATGTGGCCCAGGTTTTGTATCGGTCACGCCAGGCCTTGCACGCGTGCATCACTCAATTGGAGGAAACAGAAAATGAATGAGTTAGAGAATCTGATCGCACGTTTGCTGGAAGGCAGCCTCACCGACGATGAACGCAAGGCCTTGGAGGAGCGCTTGCGCAACGATCCCGACGCCCGCCGCGTCTTTGCCGAGCAATGCCAGCTGCATGCCGAGCTTTCGCTCAACGCCGACCACAAACCGCACCTGCAAGCCGAGGAGCTGATCACCGTGGAGGGGAATTCACCCGCCCGGCGGGCGTTTTGGGGATGGTTGGGCGCGGCGATTGCCGTTGGCGCGATCGGAACCTGGGTTGCGTTGCGCATCTCGCCCAGTGAGCCCGCGGCGACAACCGAGGTTTCGGTTGCCCGCCTAAGTCCGGAGGCCGCCTATCAGGAGGCAAATTTTTCCGAACACGGTTCACTAACCCGTCCGCCGACCAACTTCGCCGTCGTCACACCGGGCGGGGGTGGATACAGCGAGCAGGTCAGTTTCAATCGCGATGTGCGGCCGATCCTTTCGGAAAACTGTTTCCATTGCCACGGTCCGGATGCGAATACGCGCGAGGCCGAGCTACGGCTCGATATTGAAGCCCATGCCTTTGAGCCGCACGGCGACTATGCGGCAGCGATTGTGCGCGGGGATCCGGAGAACAGTCCGATCTACCAGCGTATTACGAGCACGAAGAAGAGCGAGATCATGCCACCGGTTGATTCGCATAAGACTCTCACCGCGGGAGAAAAACAGGTAATCCATGATTGGATCGTTCAGGGGGCTGAGTGGGAGGCCCATTGGGCGTTCATGGCGCCGGAACAAGTCGATCCGCCGGAGTCCGATTGGGGAACGGGCCCGATCGATGCGTTCATCGTCGCGAAGCAGATTCCGCTCGGCATCACCCCCAACCCGCGGGCGGATCGGGCGACCCTCGCTCGTCGCTTGGCGTTGGACATCACAGGCTTGCCGCCGACCCCGGAACAGGTGGCCGCCTTTGTCGCCGACGACCGCGCGGATGCGTACGAGCGATATGTAGATGGGCTGTTGGCGGATCCGGCCTATGGCGAGCATCAGGCGCGATACTGGTTGGATGCAGCCCGCTACGCTGACACGCACGGTCTGCACTTGGACAATTATCGGGAGATCTGGCCCTATCGCGATTGGGTGGTGCAGGCTTTTAACCGGAACCAGCCGTTCGACGAATTCACGGTCGAGCAATTGGCTGGTGACCTTTTACCCAGCCCCAGTCGAGACCAGTTGCTCGCGACGGGATTCAGTCGGTGCAATCCAACGACCAGTGAAGGCGGCGCGATCGACGACGAATATCGGGCGATCTATGCCAAGGATCGGGCCGAAACGGCGGCGACGGTTTATATGGGTCTGACGGTTGGCTGCGCTTCATGCCACGATCACAAATTTGATCCGATTTCCCAGAAGGATTTTTATCAGTTTTCAGCCTTCTTTAACAATATCGACGGTCCGATCATGGATACGAACCGGCGCGATACCCGACCGAACCTGGTTCTCCCAGCGCCGGAGGACAAGGCGGATTGGGAGCGGCTGGAGGCCGATCTCAAAATAGCCAATGCGGAGCTCAAACAGATTAAGGAAGATCGGGCTGATGCCTTTGATTCGTGGCTAGCGAGTGTTTCGCCTGAGGACATTCACTCGGTCGGGCTGGAAGGCGAAATTTGGCGGCATGAACTCGACGCGGTGCTGGAAGACGAGCAACGGACCGTCGAAGTGATGGCGCCGGCGGCCGCGGTTGGATGGACGACGAATTCCGCATTCACCATCAATGTGCGGCACAAGTTTTCGAAATTGGAGATGGGGGATGAAGAGTTGATTGCATCACAATTCGACGGGGCTCGCGGCTGGCGTTTGTATGCCTTGGCTGGCGACCAGAATGAGCCTGCTGCCCAGCGGCTGCGGTTTGAACTGATCCACTCGTGGTCGGCCGGGGAGATGATTTCACTGACGTCGCGATCGAATCGTTTCGCGTCCCCTCCGCAGTTTAGGGCGTCTTCATTTGTCGTAAGCTACGACGGTTCGGGCACCGCAGCCGGGGTGACGATTGGATTCCCGCGACGAGTCCAGATTGATCCCGAGTTCACGGTGGACAACCTGCCTGCCGGTCCGGTGGGTGCGGCCAACCTGCAGCTCCTCGCTCGCGTCGATGCGCTTAAACCAGTGGAAGGATGGCCCGAGATCTACGCGCATGTTCGCCATGTGCTGCTCGATAGATCGGGGATCGACTTCTCGCGTGTGGGCCGAGCGCAGCCGCTCCACGGCGAGTCGAGACTCGTCCGGGGCCGAAGCCCCGGCGGCCTCGGCAACGACGTGCGTGTCCAACTCAGGCTCGACGAGGAGGCTAGAATCGGTCGGCTGACTCGTCAGCTCCACCGCGAACAGGACATCCCCCGCGCTGCCGCCGCGAGGCTGACGCATGAAGCTAAGCTGCACCTCCCTCGGCGTCTCCTGATCGACCACCAGCGGCTTGACGAAGTTGAGGTCACGCAGCTCGATCGCGTCTTGGCCCAAGACACGCCTGCCGGCATTGAGCAGCTGCGAGGTATAGAGGGCCGCGGGTGGCACGATGCTGCCGAAGACGCGGTGCTCGTTGAGCACCGGCAGCGTCTGCGGATCGTAGACCACGGAGAATAGGTGTAGCCCCTGTCGCGTGAGCACGACGGCGCGATCGAAGAGATCGCCCCGCGCGGCGGTTGAGCTACCCTTGCGATCGGGCTCAATCCAGCAGCGCTGACGCTGCCAGGGATAGGTCGGCAGGGACACCCGACGACCTAGATTCCAGGGCTGACGCTCGAAATCCAGCGTCGCACCCGACTCGAACAGCGCCGCCAGCGCGCCAGCGAACGCGCGTTCCTCGGGCTGACCCTTGCGCAGGCTGGGTACCCAGCGCGCGCTGTCTTCCTCGTCGATAGCGCGGCCGAGTCCGGTCAGCACGGCAAGCGGCGCGATCTCCACGAAGAGCTCGGCCTTGAGTGCGAGAGCGGTTTCTACGCACTGCTCGTAGCGCACGGCGCGCCGAACCTGCTCGCTCCAGTAGCGCGCGTCGAGGGCTGAGTCCTGGACCTGCTCGCCGGTAACGTTGCTGATCAATGGGATCTGCGGCGGCTTGAAGGCGATGCCAGCGATCGCGCGCTCGAAGTCGGCGAGGATCGGCTCCATCTGCCGCGAGTGGAACGCATGGGAGACCGCGAGGCGCTTCACCTTGATCGCGCGCGCCTCGCACTGTGCGCCGATCGCGTCGATCGCAGCGGGCGTACCGCTGAGCACACAGTCCTGACTCGAGTTGTATCCCGAGATCTCGCAGTCCAGCTCGTGCTTATCGATCAACTCGAGGAGTGACGCGGCGTCGGTGTTGATGGCGATCATCGCGCCCGCCGTGTCGACCGACTGCATGAGCCGACTGCGTGCCTCCACGAGCGTCACCGCCTCTTCTAGGCTGAGGACGCCCGCCGTCCACGCGGCCGCGACCTCGCCGATGCTGTGCCCGAAAACGAGTTCCGGATGCACGCCGAACGCGCGATAGAGCTGCACGAGCGCGACATGAACGCAAAAAAGCGCAGGCTGGGTATAGGCAGTCTGATCGATCAGGGCCTGCGCGTCCTCATGCTCCCCGAACACGATCTGCTTGATGCCGAACTCGCGGTGCGGCGCGAACAGCAGGCAGCAGGCGTCGAAGGCGTCTCGATACGCCTGGTGCCGAGCGTAGAGCCCTCGACCCATCTCGAGCAGCTGCGAACCCTGCCCGGAAAACTGAAACGCGAGCCGCGCCGCCCTGCCGCGAACAGGGTTCGACTCGGCCGCGTCGCCCAACGCCTGCAGCAGCTGCTCGTGGGACTCCACGGCAAAGGCGCGACGCGCCGCGAGCTGCGTGCGCCCGCTCTGCAGGGTGAAGGCGATGTCCGCAAGCGCCGGCGCATCCGCCGAGCGCAGACGCGCGGCGAGCCTCGCGGCGCTAGCGGCGAGGGCAGCGTCATTCTGAGCCGACAGCACGATCAGCGCTGCGGGCGGAGCCGACTCAATCATAGCCTCGGGCTCGGGCGCCGCCTCGAGGATCATGTGCACGTTCGTGCCACCGATGCCGAGCGAGTTGA